>PADU01000004.1 GCA_002700485.1 SAR116 cluster bacterium
ACTGCCCGTATACAAAGGATAATTAATCTGGTGATGGCGGCCTGTTTGTTGGCTGTGGTAGTCTTATCTATATGGTCTGTTCTCGCCCTAGCGCATGGCGGTGCAACATGAGCGGTGTTTTTGGCCTGCCTGCCCCGTTACGGGCGGGAATATGGATGACCGGGGCGATGCTGTCTTTCACCCTGATGGCGAGAACAGACCATATAGATAAGACTACCACAGCCAACAAACAGGCCGCCATCACCAGATTAATTATCCTTTGTATACGGGCAGTCAGGTTTAGCGCATTCAGCCTCACCCCGGCATAAAGCCAGAGCAGATGCAAAGGCAGCCAGATCGTATTCATAATCAAAAGCTTCAACCCTGTTTCCACAGCAAAACTGTCCGGATAGAAAGCAAAGCTGGTAAACAAAGTTGTATTCACCGCATAGGCTTTGGGATTGATAAACTGCAACATGACCCCAGCCATGAAACCCGGCGCCGAAGTCTGAATGAAGGCAATTTTTGCTCCTGCAAGCGCAATTCGCAAGGCCAAATAGCCCAGATAGCCGGCAGACGCGAACAACAAAATTGTCCGCACAAGAGGTTGAGCCAGAATAATCGCCGCCAGACCAGAAATCACCGCCAGACTGACCAAATTTGTGCCTGCACACAAGCCTGCCACATAAAACAGGCCCGGCCGCCAACCATAGGCTGCACCAACCCCTGCGGTTGATAATACCCCCGGCCCAGGTGTAATGATCAGCAGAAAGACAGCTAGTGAAAACGCAAACATGAAGTGAATCAATCCTGAAAAGAAATGGACAGGAAAAGGGCAAGACCCGCCATTACCTAAAACTCTACGACAACGGGGCCTGTGAAGGCCAAATTTTTATTGCAGCCTGGTCAATAATGAAGAAAAGCTAACCTTTGCGGACAGCCTTCTAATGGTAATATACGCCTTTAAAGCTTATCGCTTAGAGAACTGGAAGCTTCGGCGAGCTTTCGCCTTGCCGTATTTTTTCCGTTCTACAACCCGTGGGTCACGGGTCATAAAGCCGCCAGCCTTCAATGCTGGGCGCAGGCCAGGTTCGAAATTGGTTAGTGCACGTGAAATGCCGTGGCGCACAGCCCCTGCCTGACCAGACAGACCGCCGCCAACAACTGTCGCAATGACATCAAATTCCCCTGTGCGTTCTGCTGTTTCAAACGGCTGCTGCAGAACCATCTGCAAGACAGGCCGTGCAAAATAGGTTGTGATATCACGGCCATTTATGCTAATCTGGCCGGTGCCGCGCTTGATCCAGACGCGAGCTATGGCGTTTTTACGCCGGCCCGTTGCATAAGCCCGGCCCTGCTTGTCAATCTTGGGTTCAGCTGGTGCAGATGTTTCTGACGGCGCTGCAGATGTTTCGCTCAGCGCGCCTAGAGCGGCCATACCCTCGGCCTGAACTGCAGGGGCGGCGGTGTTTGTTTTCGAAGCTACAGTTGCTTCTGGTGACCCAGCCTCTTCTGCTGTTTCTGTCTCTTCAGCCATCATCCAGCTCCTATCTCTTATTCTTCGGGTTCATAGCTGCCACATCCAGCGCTTCTGGCTTCTGGGCCTCATGTGGATGCTCTGCGCCAGCATAAATATGTAGATGGCTCATCACCTTGCGGCCCAGAGGACCGCGCGGAATCATCCGTTCAACAGCCTTCGANAGCACACGTTCTGGGAAACGACCATCAAGGATCTTATCTGCGGTGCGTTCTTTTATGCCGCCAGGATAACCAGTATGCCAATAATAGGTTTTGCCGGTGCGCTTGCCGCCTGTCAGTTTGACTTTCTCGGCATTAATGACGATCACATGATCACCGCAATCCATATTCGGTGTATAGCTCGGCTTGTGCTTGCCACGCAGGCGCATCGCCAGCACAGNNGCCAAGCGGCCTAGAACAACANCCTCTGCATCGACAAGAATCCATTTCTTTTCGATATCCTTCGGTGTTGCCACATAGGTACGTGGTAAGGGCATGTTTCTCTCACATTAGTTACATAACGAAACCTGAACAGGCACATGGCCTGTCTGATAAACGATTTTATCCACATCGTAAGACGAAGTGTTAAACTTCTTTTTGGACAGCGTCAAGCTTAAAATTTCATAGAAAATTAAAAAATTTCAATAAAAACAATTAGGTAATCAAACGGTATTATTTTACCACATACTCTCTGACGCTAAGAGGGAGAAACAGACCGCCCCGTGATAAGATTTGACCGGGGATAAGATTTGACCGGATACTGAAGTTTTTCGTATAACCGCCAAAGCTATTTGCCCAAATCAATTTACACTGAGCTATATACATGGCAAAAATCTCCACTCATTTTTTCTGCATGGCGTGACCTGATGATCCTTTTGCTAGATAATTATGACAGCTTTACTTGGAATTTATGGCATTTCCTGTCTGATCTGGGCGCAGAAGTTAAAACCTTGCGCAATGATGCCGCCTCTGTGGATGAGGTTATGGCTATGGGGGCTGAGGGGATCGTTCTTTCACCAGGTCCGGGTACCCCTGCTCAAGCTGGAATTACAGAGGGGCTGGTACGGGTGGCAACCGGTCGTCTGCCAATTCTAGGCGTGTGTCTGGGACATCAAGCAATCTGGACAGCTTTTGGTGGCAGTTTGATGCGAGTTGACCCGCCAATGCATGGCAAGCTATCCCGTCTCAACCATGAAGGGACTGGTCTCTTTGCTGGTCTGCAGCAGGATCTAACTGTAACCCGCTATCATTCACTAGTTGCTGATGAGGCCACACAGCCAGAAGAGCTGCAGGTCACTGCACGGACAGCTGATGGAAAGATTATGGGCCTGCAGCATAAATCACATCCTATCTTCGGCGTTCAGTTCCATCCTGAATCCATTGCCTCGAGCGGTGGCTACCAGATGCTGGCAGCTTTTCTAGCCAGCTGCGGAGCAAACCATCTGCCTGATGGAGCTAAGCTGGACTTGTTGGAAGCCCAGCTGTTGCGGCTGGATCAAAAATTCCCGGATCAAGTGCATGTCTGATATTTTGAATAAACTGACCAAACAGATTACCGAAAACCAGATTCTGCCTGCAGATCAAATGACTGCTGGTTTCGATGAGATGATGGAGGGCAACGCTAGCCCAGTACAAATGGCCGCCTTCCTGATTGCTTTGAAAATGCGGGGTGAGGCCCCATCTGATATTGCCGCCGGTGCAGGAAGCCTGCGCCGTCATGCCCTTACCCTCGACGCCCCGGACAACGCCATGGATATTGTAGGCACAGGCGGTGATGGCATTGGCACCTATAACATCTCAACAGCAACTGCACTTGTGCTGGCTGGAGCGGGTATACCCATCGCCAAACATGGCAATAAGGCTGTCTCCTCAAAAAGTGGGGCAGCCGATGTGCTCACTGCGCTCGGCATCAATCTTGACTGTTCAGAAGAGGCTTTATCTGAAGCTCTTACAGCAGCAAACATTGTTTTTCTGATGGCCCCGCGTCACCATAGTGCCATGCGCCATGTCGGCCCTATTCGCGCAGAGCTCGGGGTACGCACAATATTCAACCTTCTGGGCCCGCTATCCAACCCAGCCCTTGTACGACGGATTTTGGTTGGCGTGTTTGACGCGCGCTGGCTGCAACCTTTTGCTGAGGCTTTACGCACACTGGGGACAACAGATGCTTTTATTGTGCATGGAGCTGATGGCCTCGACGAGCTGTCAACAACGGGCAGCAACCAGATCACTATGTTAAAAGACGGTCAGATTTCAGAAACCACACTGCACCCATCAGATCTTAGCCTGCCAACAGCCAGCCTGTCAGATATTAAGGGCGGATCTGCAGAGGAAAATGCAACTGCCCTGCGGGAGCTTCTCTCTGGTAAGGAAGGGCCTTATCGCAACATTGTGCTAATGAATGCTGCAGCTGCTTTTGTTGCCGGCGGACATGAAAAAGAAATGGCAGTTGGGCTTGAACGTGCCAGACAATCAATTGACACAAAGGCTGCTCAATCAGCTTTGAGTCAACTCATTTCCATAACAAATAAATAAATTACAATTAGATGGCAGACGTTCTTAAGAAAATTATTGAAACAAAAAAAACAGAAGTTGCTCAGCTGAAGGCAGATATGTCATTACATGAGTTGCACCATCAAGCAGCAGCTGCACCTGCGCCAGCCGGCTTTGCTGCTGCGCTGAAAGAAGCGTCGGTGTCAGGCTATGGCCTGATTGCTGAGCTTAAAAAAGCCTCTCCCTCAAAGGGTCTTATAAGGGCTGACTTTAATATCCCCTCATTGGCGCGCGCCTATGCAGATGGTGGCGCAAGTTGTCTGTCTGTTTTAACAGACAAGCACTATTTTCAGGGCGACGATGCATTTCTTATGGCAGCACGCACTGTTAGCAGTCTGCCTGTTCTACGCAAAGATTTCATGATTGACCCGGTTCAGATTGTTCATTCCCGTGCATTGGGCGCGGATTGCATTCTGCTTATCATGGCTGCCTTATCAGATGCACAGGCACAAGAACTCGAAGCAGCAGCGCATGAGCTAGGTATGGATGTTTTGATCGAGGTCCATGACAGTACTGAACTTGACCGAGCCATCCAGCTGACCTCACCTCTGATGGGCATTAATAACCGTAACCTGAAAACAATGGAAATCTCGCTTCAGGTTGGGCTGGACATGCTGCCTCGCCTGCCTAAGGACCGGATTGCTATTGCTGAAAGTGGCTTGTTCACAGCTGATGATCTAGCACTGATGGCCGCCACCGGCGCCCGCTGTTTTCTGATTGGTGAGTCGCTTATGCGCAGCGATGATGTCACGAGCGCTACCGCTGCTTTACTGGCAAATCCCGTTCCCGCTTAACAGCAAAGGCAAAGCCTATGTCAGATTTTACCCACTTTACAGATGATGGCCGTCCTCAGATGGTGAATGTCAGCAAAAAGGATGAAACAAGGCGCGTGGCCGTCGCCGGCGGACGTGTAAACATGTCACAGGATACGTTGAATACTGTGAAGTCAGGCGGGCTGAAAAAAGGAGATGTGCTGTCTGTTGCGCAGCTTGCCGGGATTATAGGAGCAAAACAAACCGCGCATCTGATTCCGCTTTGCCATCCTCTGACCCTTTCGCATGTTGATGTGCAGCTGACCCTGAACGAGCCGGACTGCGCCATTGATATCCGCGCTGAATGCCGTCTGGATGGCAAAACAGGCGTTGAGATGGAAGCCCTGACAGCTGTATCTGTGGCAGCCCTCACGGTGTACGATATGTGCAAGGCTGTTGATAAGGCCATGGTGATAAAAGATATACGCCTGCTGCATAAATCAGGCGGCAAATCCGGGACATTTAATGCCGATTGAACTGAAACCTGTTGCTGAAGCCCTAACAGAGATATGTGCAGCGCTGCAGCCTGTGGATACGCAGAACGTCAGCTTTAAAGAAGCCGCAAACCGCATTCTCGCAGAACATATCGCCGCAGACTATGATCATCCGCCAGCCGCCGTTTCTGCTATGGATGGGTATGCTGTGCATACAGGTGGCACACCTCTGGTTGCAGGAAGTCAGTTTACAGTAGTTGGCGAGGCGGCAGCCGGTCATCTATTTACCAAGTCCATTACCGGCAAACAGACTGTGCGAATTTTTACCGGTGGTCATGTGCCTGAAGGGGCAGATGCTGTGATTCTACAGGAAGATGTAAGTCTTCATGAGAATGTAGTCACTCTGAATGAAGCTGCAAAACCTAGCCAGTTCATCCGCCCGGCCGGGTTGGATTTTCAGGCTGGCCAGATCGTATTGAAAAGCGGCACAGCTTTGGGAGCCCGTCAGATGGCCCTTGCGGCTTTATGTGGCCATGCAGAGACGCTGATTGTCCGGCGCAAACCGCTTGTCGCGATTCTGTCTTCTGGGGATGAGCTGGTTCCCCCTGGCACGCCCCCTGCCCCTGGCCAGCTGGTGAATTCAAACAGCATATTCCTAGCTCACGCTGTTCAGCTTGCAGGCGGTGAGGCTGTGAATCTAGGAATCGTGCCAGATCAGCCCGGTGCCCTTACGCAATGTCTGAATACAGGCCAGAATATACAGAAACAGCCTTTTGATTTGATTCTGACCACAGGTGGTGCGTCTGTTGGCCGCCATGACCATATCGTCTCAGACCTGACCGAAGCTGATCCATCGGCTTTATCGTTTTGGAAAATTGCCATGCGACCGGGCAAACCCCTTATTTTTGGGCAGTGGAACGGGATCCCTCTGTTGGGTTTGCCGGGTAATCCTGTTTCAGCTGGTGTCTGCATGACCGTATTTGGCTTACCCGCCTTGAGAACACTTCTTGGCCAGCAAGCTGANGCAGATATTCGCCCGATCCGCCTGTCTGNNCCTNTTCCTAAAAATGACCGCCGCCAGGATTATCTGCGCGCTGTTTTTGAAGGCACGGGCGATGCGCTAACGATACGCCCTCTCGGTCGTCAAGATTCATCCATGTTGAAGGCCTTTTCTGACGCACAAGGGTTGATAATCCGTCCCCCTCATGCCCCTGCTCTCCAGGCAGGTGACATGGTTTCTGTACTTGTTCTACCTGATGGCCTCTGACATAAACAGGCTATCGCTCAATATGTTCTTGACTTGTTCTGAGCAATAAATTAGAACATAATAGGAACATATGGGGAAAGGGAGCCAAGNCATGCTGACAGGAAAGCAACATCAGCTGTTGAGCTATCTGATTGATTACCAAGCTGAAAAAGACATCACTCCGTCATTTGATGAAATGCGGGCGGCTATTGGTCTGGCCAGTAAATCAGGCATACACAGGCTTGTCTCTGCATTGGAAGAACGCGGCTATATCCGNAAACTACCAAACAGGGCCCGCGCAATTGAAATCCTGCGTNATCCAGGTAGCGGACCGGATACCTATAAAGCCANCACAAATGTAATTACGGCTGACTTTGCCCCGGCAAATTCTGCTATCGTTCAATTACCATTACTAGGACGGATTGCAGCAGGCACCCCCATTGAGGCCCTGTCAGACCCGTCCAGCTATATGGATGTTCCCGCAGCACTAGTTGCTGGTGGTGAACATTTTGCCCTTGAGATTGTGGGTGANTCAATGGTTGAGGCTGGCATACATGACGGTGATATGGTGATNATCCNGCGGTCTGACACAGCAACAAGTGGCGAAATTGTTGTGGCGCTGATCGAANATAGTGAAGCAACATTGAAAACATTCCGCCATGAAGCCGGACGTGTGGCTCTGGAACCGGCAAATTCGGCTTATGAAACACGCTATTTTTCAACCGATAAAGTCAGGATACAAGGTCGGCTGACCGGACTTATCCGCCAGTATTAGAGTACCAGCTAACTGGACAGAAAGACGTTAGGGGTGGCTTTGCTGTTGTCTGTTTGATACAGGTGATGGGATGGTTCCACCCCTGCCCTCATTTGGCATGTAGAATGCTGAAAATAGACTATAACGGTGGGATTTGTGTGTATCTGGTATGCCTTTTTTGCGATGGTCATGATATAGCACTTTCAACAAAGACCTAACATTCGTTTCGGTGAAACGTTTGCATAACAGTAGAAGGTTGATAAAAGATGAGCGTTGTGACGCGGTTTGCCCCTTCCCCTACCGGCTTCCTTCATATTGGTGGGGCACGGACGGCTTTGTTTAATCATCTGTTTGCCGCACATCACGGTGGACGTTATCTGCTGAGGATTGAAGATACAGACAAAAAACGCTCAACATCAGAGGCGATTGAGGCCATTCATGACGGGTTAAACTGGCTTGGCCTAGGAGGAAACGAAGATGTCATTCTGCAGTCAGAACGAGTGGAGCGTCACCGCGCTGTTGCTGAAGAGATGCTGGCAGCCGGAACCGCTTACAAGTGCTTTCTCAGTGATGAAGAGCTAGCAGATATCCGGGCCGCCGCACGTGAATCAGGCAAGCCTATGCGCTCACCCTGGCGGGATCGAAGCGACCTACCATCAGTGCAGGCTGCATATGTGGTGCGACTGAAAATGCCGGATGTGGGCGTGACCAATATTCAGGATATGGTTCAGGGCCACGTTTCTGTGCAGAACACCAGCCTGGATGACCTTGTTCTGTTACGCAGTGACGGAACACCAACCTATATGCTGGCGGTTGTGGTTGATGATTATGATATGGGCATCACACATGTCATCCGTGGGGATGACCATTTGAACAATGCGTTTAGACAGTACCATATTTATCAGGGAGCGGGCTGGCCAGTCCCGATCTTTGGCCACATCCCGCTGATCCATGGGCCAGATGGCGCAAAACTGTCTAAGCGCCATGGCGCATTGGGAGTGGATGCTTATCGTGACATGGGCTTCCTGCCAGAAGCTGTTGGCAATTATTTGTCCCGTCTGGGCTGGTCACATGGTAATGATGAGCTGTTCAGCCGCGAACAGGCAGTTAGCTGGTTTGATGGCCAGCATATTGGCAAGGCCCCGGCACGTTTTGATATGGATAAGCTAAAGGCTGTCAATCAATATTGGCTGCGCAAGATGCCTGTTAATGAGCTAGCTGAAAAATTGATAGTGATGCGAGGGGGTGTCGCCGCAGCTCAGAGTAAAGAATGGCTCGAACAGCTAATGCCTTTATTCACCGAACGTGCGCAGACGCTTGTCGAGCTTAATGAGATGACCAGCTGGCTGTTCGTTAACGGAGCGCCAGCATTGAATGAGGATGCAGCTGCTCTGCTGACGGATGAGGCCAAACACACCTTAGAGAAGGTTGCTCAATTTTTAAGCAGCAGCGCCGCAAACAAAGCAGAATTTGACGCAGCATTCAAAGACTGGATGGTAGCTGAAGGATTGAAAATGCGCGATGTTGGGCTGCCTTTACGTGCCGCTCTGACAGGGACAAAAACTGCTCCATCTATTCTAGATATTGTCAGGGCATTAGGCACAGAAGAAACCCTGAACAGAATTAATCAAATTTGCACTTAAAACGACATTTGGCGTATAATGCGACCAACTGAAGCGCATTTTGGACGAGAGGCATACATGTCTAACTTATTAAGCAACAACACTATCACTCTGACAAATAATCAATCAGGTGACAGTTGCGAACTTCCTGTTATNANCGGATCAGTCGGACCAGACGTTATNGATATCCGCAAATTATACAGCCAGACCGGGCTATTTACCTTTGACCCCGGTTATGGAGCGACAGGCTCTTGTTTGTCCGGCCTGACATACATTGACGGCGATCAGGGTATTTTGCTTCACCGTGGCTATCCAATAGACCAGTTAGCCGAACAGTCAGACTTTCTTGAAGTCGCCTTTCTTCTGTTGAATGGTGAGCTGCCAAATCAGGCCGAACGAGATGAATTTGTTAATGCCATCACACATCACACAATGGTGCATGAACAAATCTCCACATTTTTCCGAGGCTTCCGGCGCGACGCCCATCCTATGGCCATTTTATGTGGAGTGACTGGCGCGCTGTCAGCTTTTTATCATGATTCAACAGATATTAATGATGAAAACCAGCGTATGGTTGCCTCGCGGCGTTTGATTGCAAAAATGCCAACTTTGGCAGCAATGGCGTATAAATATTCCATCGGACAGCCATTTAATTATCCGCGAAATAATCTTAGTTATGCAGAAAACTTTCTTCATATGTGTTTTTCTGTTCCTGCAGAGGAATATCAAATTGACTCTGTAGTTGCGGATGCTATGGATAAAATCTTCATCCTTCATGCTGACCATGAACAGAACGCCTCAACTTCGACAGTCCGTTTGGCAGGATCTTCAGGCGCCAATCCCTTTGCATGTATTGCTGCGGGCATTGCCTCATTATGGGGACCAGCTCATGGCGGGGCCAATGAAGCTGTCCTGAACATGCTGAACGAAATTGGCAATAAATCGAATATCTCGTCTTTTGTAGATAAGGCAAAGGACAAGGATGACCCTTTCCGGTTATTTGGATTTGGTCATCGTGTATATAAAAATTATGACCCACGGGCGCAGGTTCTGCGTAAATCCTGTCATGAAGTCCTTGGAAAGATGGGAATAAATGATCCGCTACTTGAACTGGCGATGGAATTAGAGGAACTCGCCTTACGCGATCAGTATTTCATTGATAAAAAGCTGTACCCAAATGTTGATTTCTATTCTGGTATTATTCTGAAAGCGATGAATTTTCCCAAATCCATGTTCACTGTTTTGTTTGCAGTTGCGCGGACTGTTGGCTGGATTTCGCAGTGGAAAGAGATGATTGAGGACGATACTCAGCGGATTGGTCGCCCACGCCAGCTCTATACAGGCCCGGCAGAGCGANATTTTGTGACCTTAGAAAAGCGTTAGAACATAGATTTCAAGCATGCGGCCAGATTTTCTGAAAACTGGCCTTCACCTGCTTTAAGCTTGTTGTAGAGCTGTTTAGCTTGCGCCTCCATATCGGCATGCCGCTGCTCAAGCTCGTCCATCACTTGTGCAGCCTCATAATAAAGCGTATCTGCATTCAGTTTTGGTGGCAGCAAAAACGGATAATGCTGACTGTTCATAATCAGATCGGGCAATACCGGTGTTGCACGTTTATAAAATAGTTTCGCAAACAGCCGGTTCAGCGGTGTTAAATGATAAATGACAACGCCCGGGACGCCGCTCAGTGCGGCTTCAAGTGTAGCTGTGCCAGATGCAGCAATGACCGCTTTTGATAGGCTCAGAGCTTGTCTTGCAGGGATTTTCTGTACAGATATCATTCGGTCTAACCCAGCTTCACTGACCTGTTCAGAAATCATGCCGAAAAGATGTGGAACAGCAGGCAATATCGCGGAAAGTTGGCTGTATTCATGCTGTAGTTTTTTCAAAACTGTTAACATCAAAGGCAGATGATACTTAACTTCAATACGGCGGCTTCCAGGAATCAACGTAAAATCATAACTACAAGAATCAATAGGGGTTGTTTGCAGCGGTAAATCTGTTTGCGGATGACCTATAAATTTTACCTGCAACTGTGTTTGATCAAATAATTCTGGCTCAAACGGAAACAAGCATAATAGACCATCAAATGTCTGCTCAAAAACTTTTTTGCGCCATTTGCCCCAGGCCCAGATGGTTGGGGCTACCATATGAATGAGCTGAGGTTGCCAGGCTCCACCAGAAAGGCGTTTACGCAAACGTTTGGCAAAACGCACTGAAAAGGCTTTCGAATCAACTGTAAACACAATCTCTGGCCGGGTATCCAGGATCTGATCAATCAGCCTGTCAGCAAGTCGGTACAGTCTCGGTAGAGCTGCCAATGCATCACTAATACCAATGATAGACAGCTGGCCCATTTCTTCAGAAGAGCTCAAGCCGGCTTCTTTCATATGTGGCCCGCCCATGCCTGACCAGACAACTGGGCCTTTTACCTTTCCTACAGCATGCATTAGCTGNGCTGCAAGCACATCACCAGATGCTTCTCCAGCCAGAATAAACAACCGGCTAGTCATCTGCTTTCTCAGACAGGCTGGCAAAGGTACAAATAGATATGCCTGCCTTGTCTGCAGCAGCACTGATGACATCCAAAGGGTCCGCCAACATGATCTTCTCCCCCTCAAGACAAACAGCTCTGATGCCAGACTTTTCCAGATATGAAAGAGTTTCCAAACCAAAAACCGGCATATCAAGGGCAATATCCTGACCTGACTTTGCCATCTTTACAAAAACAGTGTCAGGTTGTGATTTGTCTATCAGTTCAGCTGTTCGCGCAATCATCTCATTCGTGCCTTCAGCTCCTTCAATTGCCAGGACACGCCTTTGCTGAACAACGACAGACTGACCGATATCAAGATCCCCTAGGTTGTCCAAGACTGTCCGGGCATTTTTTGCTGCGTCACCCTCACCTGCGGTAAATTGCCTCTGAGTACGGTAAAACAGAGGCAATACTTGCTGAGGCAAATATTCAGCGTTTGAGACAACTGCNATGTCCTGTTCATCAAAATAGGCGGCNACANTCCTCAAGGCAGCATCATCACCTGTCAACATTAACCTGCNCATCAAGGCAAGAGCAGATTTATCAAGNCTTATATCGGAAAAAGCTGGCCGNTTAAATTGCCCTACCAAAGCAAGTTTATCACATNCCGCCTGCTTTAAGCTGGCGATAACTGCGCCAACTTTGCCTACAGGCAAACAAACGCTTTCAAACCCTTCAAACAAGCAGTCACATTGCCCTTTTAAACGAATAATATAAGGCTCTTCACCTTTGCCNCGTGCAGCCTGTGCTAAATGTAATGGCAGGGGGCCTTTGGCCGCAATAATGCCAAGTCGTCCTATTTCCCNCTCCTGTTTCTATAGTCTATTTTTGNGGCTGACATAGGTTTTTATCCTGGCCCTCTTCAATAAAACTAATCAAAAGAGATACCATTTTATCATTTCCCTGCTCTGCTTTTAGCTGTTTGAGCTTATCAGTAAACAAGCCATCCTGCACAAAAAGCTGTCTGTAGGCCCCCCGCACAGCTGAAATCTGCGCAGCGCTGAAACCGCGCCTCCGCAGACCAACCAGATTCAGCCCATGCAGAGCAGCGCGCGGACCAGAGGCAAGTCCAAAAGGAATGACATCAGCAGTCACAGCTGTACCGCCTCCAATAATTGAATGGCTGCCAATACGGATAAAAGGATGTACAGCAGAATTGCCGCCAAAATAGGCATAGTCGCCGATATCTACATGACCGCCAACATTCACATGATTGGCCAGAATCACATGATTTCCAACAATGCAGTCATGAGCAATATGCGAACCCACATAAAACAGATTATCGTCGCCAATGACAGTTTTCATATGACCAACAGCCGTTCCTGGATGGAAGGTCACATATTCGCGCATAACATTATTCTTGCCGATGATGAGCTGTGAATCTTCACCATCATATCGCGTATGCTGAGGCGCAAGACCCAGAGCTGCAAAAGGAAACACCTCACAATTCTCGCCAACAGAAGTATTGCCATCAATCACAACGTGGCTATGCAGAGTGACATTATCTGCCAGATTTACCTTATCGCCAATTACGCAATATGCCCCTATGCGCACATTTTGTCCGATGACAGCCTTTTCTGATATGATGGCTGTTTGATGAATCATTTCTTGCATCGCTTATCTTACCTGTCATCTTCAACAATCATGGCTGAGAATTCTGCCTGTGCGACAATTTTCCCATCTACATTTGCCTTNGCGGAAAATTTCCAAAGATTNGCCTTTGACGCTGTCTTTTGCACATCAATCATTAGCAAGTCACCNGGCCGCACAGGNTTACGAAACCTTGTTTTATCAATGGTTGCAAAAAAAACAAGTGTGTCTTTTTGGTCATCTTTCAGGGTGANTGAGGCCACACAAGCCGCAACCTGCGCCATGGCCTCTACAATCAGAACCCCGGGCATGACGGGATTACTAGGAAAATGGCCTGCAAAATAGGACTCGCCTCCACTGACAGCTTTTATNCCTGTTGCCGATNCACCAGGCACAGCATTTGTCAGTTTATCNATAAGAAGAAATGGAGCCCGATGGGGTATCAGTTTTTCAATATCAGTATATTCTAAAACTNTNTTTTCATTGATCATTTTTACTAATAATCCCTAATCTAACTGCATGTCACTTTGCCTTCTTTGNTTTATTAATCAAACGACGTAGTGCTGCTTGCTGCGCCCAAAAACCACGGGCAGGTTCAGCAGGAAAACCTGCATATGTTCCTGGCTTAAATATGTTTTTAGTGACGCCAGATTTTGAAGCCACAATCACTCCCTCGCACAAATAAACATGATCAGCAATACCGGCCTGACCACCAATTANACAATTTNCCTCAACCGTANCGCTTCCTGCGATTCCAACCTGCCCTAGGATAATGGTATTGTCCCCAATACAGACATTATGGGCTATATGAACCAGATTATCTATCATCACATGCGAACCGATACAGGTGTCATCGATAACGCCTCTGTCAATAGAAACGCCAGAACCAATATCACAACCCTTNCCAATCAAAACGCGCCCTAGGTGAGGAATTAATTGTGAGTTAGATCCCTGCCCATCAAAGCCAAATCCGCGCTTTCCAACAACTGAGTTGGGTCCTAATTTTACCGATTCCCCCAAGATCGCGTTCGCAAGCCAACAATTTGCGGAAATTCGGCAATTTTCAGCGATGACAACGTTGCGCTCAAGAACCGCATGTGCGCCAATAACGGCACCAGGGCCAAGATGACATTCCGGACCGACTACAGCATAGGGACCAACCAAAGCATCTGGATGTATAACAGATGAAGGGTCAATTATCGCTGTTTCTGAGACAAATTTGTCCAAGCTTTCATGAGAACAGAAAAACTCTGTTAAGATTTGCGCACTCATTCGCCGGGGGTTGTCACATACTAGCAAAGTTGCTTCAGGATGGCTTCGCTTAAGACTTGCGCCAATAATATTGTTTGTCAGACAAACAAATGCTTTTCCGGCAGGCAAGTCGGCGACTGCCTTATCTTGATAAAGAGATATAAAACTGCCAGCTACTGCTGCTTGCGGACTGCTGACATGAGTGACTAATTCATCTGAGCGACCAGCGAGCAAAAGCAGGTTAAACTGGCTGACAAGGTCTGCGACTGTTATTGAGCGATCAAATTTTAGATGCTCCGGAATTGTGGTCACTATTTTTTCTATCCTTGAAAACTTATTGTGTTGTCGTTGATGATGTCACTTCTTTAACTTCAAAGCGCGCATCCTTCGTACGCTCATTAAGACGGGCCAAAACAATTTTGGTCAAATCGAGCTGGTTACGGAACACTAACACATTGCTTCTGTTAGCAACGAGGTCAAGCTTTTGTTCTTTAGCTATGTCACCAACTATTTCAATGGCAAGATTCCGCAGCTTATCTTGAGCTTGCTGAAATGCATTATCTAATGATTTTCGCTTCTGCTGGATTTCGCGTTGAACTTTTGCAACTTCATCCTGAAACAGCCTTACGTCAGCTTCATATGCCTCTTTAGACATAATATCCCGCTTACTTTTAAGAGATTTTTCGCGAGACAAAAGCTGAACTTCACGAGCCGCAAATTGCTCTTGAAATTCTGCACGTTTTTCGTCCAAAAGATCACGAACATTTATTGTTGCTTGCGACTGCCGCAGTACCTCACTTAGATCAATTATACCAACACGTTCAACAGAAAAATTGATTTCATCACTTTCATTAGCCTGTTGGGCAAACGTGCCTAGTGCGACTATAGAAAAAAGCGCAGTTAAAAAAATAATCAATGCCCGTTTTAATGCAACTTGTCTCAGCGTCTGACTCCTCTTTAAAAACGTGTGCCAATATTAAACTGGAAGCGTTTCGTTTTGTCATGACTTTCTTGACTGAGTGGATCAGCCCAAAAGAAAGTGAGTGGGCCTATAGCAGTGTCCCATAGCAAACCCACACCCAGCGTCTGACGCATGGAGTTATCATTTGGCTTAGTCACACCATCTGGGTAATCGGTATCCCAAACAGAGCCGAAATCGGAGAAAACTGTCCAGCGCATTCCCAGATCTTCGTTGAGACCCAGACTAGAAAGAATTTCAACTGAACCTGAATAAATCTTATTGCCCCCTACTGCAGAGCCAGATCCGATATCACGTGGACCAACACCCCCGCCATCAAAGCCACGTAACCTACGACCTCCAAGGTTAAAACGTGCACTCTGTGAAATTTTATCACCAAGGCCGTCCACATAGCCGATCTCACCTCTGACCCCCAGAACATATTTACGAAACGCGAAAGGTTTATAATATGCGGAGCGAAGCCGGGTTTTCAGGAAATTAACATCCCCGCCCAGCCCCGAATACTCCTCTGTAATCTCAAACAAGCTACCCTCAGTAGGGTCATATCTGTTGTCAAGTGTTCTCCTGCCCAGGGTGTAGCGAACTGATGATGAAGTAAGTGACTTATTTTCCTCTCCAGTAAGAGATGTCGCTTCGGAACTTTTCTGTGTGGTTGAGTTTTTTGCTAGATCATAGCCAACGCGATGGTAATAATCATCAGCCGCGCCAAAATAGACTGATGTTGAAAACCCTGTTCTCTCTATATCCACTGTGTCTGCTTGAAGGTCTTCATTAAATACCTCGAAACTTCCACTCAAATTTCGATTGAGAAAGTATGGCTCAGTAAGACCTATTCGATAATCTGCAACAGTATCTGAGACGGAGGCTGAAAGTTTCACAGACCGGCCTGAGCCAAGAAAATTTTTCTCATTCAATCCGAGCGTAACTTTTCCTTTTTCAATACTGGAATAACCCACACCCAATGAAAAATCACCTGTAGGCTGCTCCTCAACTTTAACACGCATAATGCTCGAATTGACAGCGGTTCCAGGCAGAGTCTCAACATCAACATCTCTGAAATAACCTAAACCTCTTATGTTGCGAAGCGACCTTTCGATTTTTAGCCTATTGAACGGGTCACCTTCAATAATTTCCATTTCACGTCGGATTACGCTATCCAGAGTCCGCGTATTATTGACAAAATCTATGCGTTCAATAAAGTTTTTTTGTGCTGTGCCAATACGGATCAGGACATTTACATATTTTTTATCCTCAGATATTGTTGGTTCAGGAACTACATTCACAAAAGCATATCCAAGGTTGCCAAGCTCATTCGTGATATTAAGCAGGCCCTCTTCGATCAATCGTGAATCATACCAGTCATTTCGTTTAGCAGATACAACGTCGAGTAGTTCCAGAAGGTCAAGATTTTCAATCTCAGACTCTATGGAAATGTCACCAAATNTAAAACGTGGGCCTTCCGTAATAGAGAATGTTACAGCAAAACCTGACCTGTCCTGCAAAAGTCCACCTTGCACNCGCTCAACATTAATTTCTGCATACCCCCTAGACAAATAGAACTGACGCAACAGGCGAACATCGTAATCAAGACGCGCAGGGTCATATTTATCCATACCTGACAAAAATGCCCACCAGCGACGTTTTCGGCTTGAAATCACTTGTCTGAGTGCANNGTCAGAAAAGGCCTTGTTACCTATGAACCGGATTGATTCAATTTTTATGAGTTCACCCTCATCGACCTCAAAGATAAGATCAACACGGTTGTTTTCCAAACGAATGACTTTAGGGACGACTTCTGCGGCAAATCGGCCAGACAATCTGTATATATCAAGAAGTTTTTTCGTCGAGTTCATAGCAATATCACGGTTGTAGACACGTCTTGGCTGGATATCTAGTTCTTCAAGCAGCTTCGCATCAGTTAGAACATCATTCCCCTCGATAGTGATCCTGTTGATTATCGGATTTTCCCGAACAGAGATCACAACAGCATTTTCATCACGGGAAATAGAAACATCGCTGAAAAGATTGGTTGCAAATAAAATGGATATAAACCGATCTAAAGTTGNCAATGNAATTTCATCNCCAACCTGAGCAGGAAGATAGGCCAAAACCGTGCCATCAGTTACACGCTCATTACCTTGTATTTCAATAGATTCAAGGCGGAAACGGTCTTCAGTATCCATTTGTGCTAACGTCATCGAAGAGGTGAGCACACTGACAAATAAAAAGCACATACCTATCACGTTTTTGAATTTCATCATGATTTTATCAGCCTTAAATCTCATCGACTTGCGCCATTATAACCGAATTGCAAACAGATTGTGTAGTTAACATTACGCCTCATTTGAGGACTACTTTAATGCTTAAGAAAATTGCCGCATGATATCATAAACTGTTACACAAACCATCAATGCCAACAGCAAGGCAACCCCCCCCCGCATCAGGACAGCCTGAAACGCTTCAGGCAGGGGCCTTCCTGTGATCGCTTCAATTGCAAAAAACAATAGATGACCGCCATCAAGAGCTGGAATTGGNAGCANATTCACAAGGCCTAGGTTTATAGAAATCAAAGCCATAAAAATCAAAAACCCAACAATTCCTTGGCGCGCGGCATCAGCTGAAAATTCTGCAATCCTTACAGGCCCGCCAATTTCACCTTCATTCGCTTGACCTGTCACAAGGCGAGTTAACCCACGAACCATCATATAGGTCATCTGTACGGTATCGGTTGACGCATTGAGAATTGATTCAGATATCCCAAGTCGTCTGAATTCACCTTCACTTGATTTCACGCCTAATTGGCCAAAATTCATTTTCAAACTTTCAGAATAGACAGAGCGCGGTATGACGGTTAGTGATTTCAGCGTCTCTTGCCGCTCAATTTCAAAAATAAGAGGACGTTCCGGATTTTCAAATACAATAGTCCGAAGCGTGTTAAAATCATCAATTTTAACACCATCAACAAAAAAAACTCTGTCGCCTGTTTCTAAGCCTGCCTCCTGAGCCGGGCTGCCGTCAATAACCTCACCAATAACCGCCGGAATAAAGGCTTTTCCTACTCCCATGTAAATACCNGCGAATAACAAAATCCCAAAAAGAAAATTGGCTGCTGGCCCCGCAGCAACAATAGCCATTCTGGACCAAACTGATGACGCAGAAAAGCTCCCTGCAATCGCTGCAGAGCCCGTTGCAGGAAGACTAGTTGCATTTTCATCACCACGCATCTTTACGTAACCACCCAAGGGTAGAGCAGCTATGCGCCATCTAGTACCCTGTTTATCGACCCGTGCGAATAACTCTGGCCCAAATCCTATTGAAAAAACCTCAACAACCACACCTGATTTACGGGCAATCCAATAGTGCCCCATTTCGTGGATGAATACGACAGGTGTTAGAATGGCAAGGAATGCAAAGATATAATCCACAGCTGCTAGCCTTAGTGAAGGGTTAAATACAAGAAGAAACACTCATGTTTACTTTACGTNTCTGTTTCTACAGCAATTTTTATGCCTTTAACAGTATCTNNAANGTCTTTCTTTAATTCGGACATTTGATTTCGGACTTCGCAATCAAGGCCGATAACATCATCAAGTGTTTTTGTCACAGTTACAGCCGAAAATCGATTTAAGGCTCGGTCAACCACTTCAGCTATTTCACTNTAGGCAAGTTGGTCATTAAGAAATGCAGCAACTGCAACTTCATTAGCCGCATTTAGTATCACAGCATATTCAGGAGTAGAAGAGAGCACAGTTTTTGCAAGTTTAAAGCAAGGAAATCTGTCCAGATCAATTTCATAAAAATCAAGTCTTGATAATTTCACAAGATCAAGCGNTTCCGCCTGCCAGGTCATGCGTTCGGGGTAATCTAATGCATATGATATTGGTATCCGCATATCAGTCGACCCCATATGCGCAATACAGCTGCCATCNGCAAAATTCACCAGACCATGTACAACTGACTGTGGATGAATCACAGCCTTTATCTTCTCAACAGGCAAGCCAAACAACCATTTTGCCTCGATCAATTCCAACCCTTTATTCATCAGAGTCGCACTGTCAATGGTCACTTTTGGCCCCATTTTCCAATTTGGATGTTTNAGTGCCTGCTGGAGGTTCACTGACCGCATCTGTTCACGTGACATTTGCCTGAACGGCCCCCCAGACGCAGTAAGCACAACATCCTTAATGACTTCACCAGATTCACCTTTCAAGCACTGAAAAATAGCATTATGTTCAGAATCTAAAGGCAAAATNGACGCGCCAGTCCTGGGAAGCATTGGCATGATTAGATGGCCTGCAACAACAAGCGTTTCTTTATTTGCAAGAGCAATTTTTTGACCAGCTTGAATTGCAGAATGAACGGCACCCAATCCGGCAATNCCAACAATTGCTCCGACTATGCAGTCAACAGGGACTGCAGCAAGAGCAAATAAGGCATCTTCACCTGCATGAACAACAATATCTGTTCCTGAAAGGCAATCTTTCAGTTGTTTGTAATATGTCTCATCAGCAATCACAACACAATCTGGTCTGAATTCAAGTGCAAGTCGCGCCAAAGATTCAAAATTCGTATGCGCTGTCAGGCCCTTGATGTTAAATCGGTCAGGCCGTTCTCGAACCAGGTCGAGTGTACTTTTTCCTACAGATCCTGTTGCGCCTAAAATGGTGAGTGAGCGTTGATTTACCATAAATTAACCTTTACCCAGNGCTTATAGCATCGAAAGTCTGAGCCAGAAGGGTGTGTACTGAATTAAATCGATANCAATTATCAANGGCAATACGCTGAGATAGCCATCNAACCTGTCAAGTGCGCCACCATGACCCGGCACAAAAGAACTGCTGTCTTTTANACCCAGTCTGCGCTTTACACNAGATTCGAATAAATCACCTGATTGTGCAAAAACACAGACCAAGACAGCAANTCCCCACCCTGCAGGTTCAGAANATGANGCGCCCAGCACAAAGGAAAGTGCAAGCACAACCAATAATGAACAGAATAGACCGCCAGCAGCACCTGTCCATGTCTTTGACGGGCTGATGCTTGGTGCTAATTTAGGTCCACCCAATAGACGCCCAAAGAAATAGGCTCCAATATCTCCTGCCGAGATTACAGCCGCTAGACAAATCAAAATCAAATGACCATCATGCTTTGTCAATAACACCCCTAAACAGATTGCAGCTAACATTATAAGTCCGATAAACCCTAGTTCACGTTTTTTGTTAAGAAAAAAAGATATACCGAAAAGACTGAACCAAAGCAGAGCTATAGCAGCGCTGGAAAGTGGGGCAAAAGCCAAAAAGAAAGGTAAGACTAACAGCAGCCATATCANTGCCATGCGAAGCGTATNCTGTTTACCTGTGAGCATCCGAGCAGCTTCATAAGNTAGCCAAATAATNGCTANGCCGCCCGCAAAAACTGCATATGGAAAACCNGCAATCACTCCCAAAANCAAGGGAATAAAATACAGCGAGCCAACAATCCTCGCCCAAAAATCCCCAGCCGNTGCCATATCAGGCGCTTATGATAGTTTNGACGGCATCGTCTTCACCAACGTTATCGCCACCGTAACGCCTGTTTCGNCTGTAATAGTCTTTNATGGCCATNGATAGGTCCTGAAGGGTAAAGTCTGGCCATAAAACGTCANTAAANTACAATTCTGCNTAGCTTATCTCCCATAAGACAAAGTTAGACAGACGCTTTTCGCCTCCTGTTCTTATCAGCAAATCAACGTCTGGCAGCGAAGATGTATTTAACCCCATTTCAAACTCATGCATTTGCAGTTGTTTCTTTTGACTGAATTTCTGAATGGCCCTTTGAGCTGCTTTCAAAATATCTTGACGACCCCCATAATTAATCCCAACTGTAAGTGTCATGCGTGTACATGTTGCTGTCTGTTGTTCAGCACGTGTAAATGCGTCTTGCAAGTCTTGGTCAAAGGCTGTTCTGTCTCCGATAATGAGCAGTCTGATATCATCATCAACCAATTGCTGGATATCATTTTTGAGAAATTTTCTCATCAAGCCAAGAAGGCTTGATATTTCGGTCTGTGACCGCTTCCAGTTTTCGCGGGAAAATGCGAACACCGTCAAATGTTGAATACCATGTTCAGCTACAGAACGGGCAATTGTTTTCAGATTCTGCGCACCATGATAATGGCCGGCAAGTATTTTTAACGCATTTTGCCGCGCCCAACGCCGATTGCCGTCCATAATAATTGCCAGATGTCTCAATGCCATCTACTTACCCTCATACACTAAGGATATCTTTTTCCTTCTGAGCGAGCATATCATCAACTTTTGAGATATGGCTGTCTGTCAATTTCTGTGCTTCATTTTCCAGACCATGACGCTCATCTTCTGACATTCCACCCTCTTTTTCAGCCTTTCGCACAGCTTCAATCGCGTCTCTGCGAATGTTTCTAATTGCGACGCGGCTGGCTTCAGCATATTTACCAGCTACTTTTACCATCTCCTTGCGACGTTCTTCACTTAAATCAGGTATAGGAATGCGAATAACGGAACCTTCAGCCTGAGGGTTCAGTCCAAGACCAGANTCGCGAATGGCCTTTTCTACCGCCTCAGACAGTCCTGCATCCCACACGGTAACTGTTAATAGACGTGATTCAGGAGCAGAAACGTTACTCAGTTGATTNAGCGGCATTTTTGAGCCATACGCATCGACAATCACAGGGTCAAGCATTGNGGTTGACGCTCGGCCAGCCCGCAGACCAGAAAAATCANTAGAAAGGCTGACAACTGACGCATCCATCCTACGACTAACATCATTCATATCGACCATGAGACCCCCTTCTTATTCTTATTCTCGTTCTTCTTATTATTTATTCAAATCNAGGCTNAAACACAAAAGGACTAGCGGGCACCTGCTTCGTTGACAAGAGTAAATGCCCCATTATGTTTTAACACGCTATTAAAACCACCCGAATTGGAAATTGAAAACACCAGAATTGGGATGTTATTNTCGCGTGAAAGCGAAATAGCAGAGGCATCCATTACCTTCAAGTCACGTGAAAGTACATCTATGTAACTAAGAGCGTCAAAACGTTTAGCATTGGCAGACTTCTCTGGATCAGAGTCATAAACACCGTCCACACGAGTTCCTTTTAGCAAGGCATCACAATTCATTTCTGAGGCCCTCAGAGCGGCAGCTGTATCTGTTGTAAAGAAAGGATTTCCCGTACCTGCTGCAAAAATTACAATGCGGCCTTTTTCCATATGACGCATGGCTCTGCGCCTGATATAAGGCTCACAGACCGCGCTGATTGGCAATGCTGACATCACCCTTACAGGGACATCTTTTTGTTCCAATGCACTCTGCATGGCTAGCGCATTCATCACCGTAGCCAGCATCCCCATGTAATCACCGGTGGCCCTTTCCATACCAGCAGCCGCACCCGATACGCCCCGAAAGATATTCCCACCGCCAATCACCAAACAGACTTCTATGCCCTGCTCAGAAACGCCTTTGATCTCTTCAGCAACACGCAGCACCATATCTGTGTCGATACCATATGTCTGCTTGCCCATCAGGGATTCGCCAGAAATTTTCAACAAAACACGCTTATAGTTGAAACCGTTCATTTCAGGGTTATTCCCAATTCATTGACTGTTCCGGCAATCATTTCCAATCCCCAGCCAGCGTGATCCATGATGCCATTAATATAACAAAGAGGAAAGGCTGGCTCTCAAAAAAACCTCAAGCCAAAATAGGCTGGAGGGCAAGGACGTTTGAAAGATTAGATATTCAGCACATCAACCGCCAAGCTGAGCAGCAACTTCAGCTGCAAAATCTGTCTCTTCTTTTTCAACCCCTTCGCCGAGGTTGTATTGACTAAAGGCCGTTAACGCTATTGCTGAACCCGCATCCTTGGCCGCCATTTCGATAACAGCTTTTACTTTGGTTTCACCGTCTACAACAAAAATCTGCTCAAGCAGAACAACTTCCTCGTAATATTTACGCATNCGTCCCTCGACCATCTTTTCNGCAATTTCCTGCGGCTTGCCGGATGCTTTGGCCTGTTCNATAAGNACATCACGTTCCCGCTGGACCATTGCCGGATCAAGNTCATCAACANACAGTGATGCAGGCGANGTTGCAGCAATATGCATAGCTAGCTGCTTGCCAAGAGCTGCCANNGAAGCTTCATCAGCAGCAGAAGATAAGCCAACCAAAACACCAATCCGGCCAAGACCGTCAGCGACTGCGTTATGAATGTAAGGAACAACAAGGCCTGCATCTACTGAAACTTTTTGCATACGACGCAGGGACATGTTCTCGCCAATCGTAGCGATTTTTTGTGTTAGTTCCTCTTCGACTGTGCGGCCAGCACCTGGAAAATCTGCAGCTTTCAGCGCGTCCAGGTCATTTACACCCAAAGCAATATCAGCAAGCGCTTTTGCGAAATTCTGAAATTCATCATTTCGTGAAACAAAGTCTGTTTCCGAGTTGAGTTCAATCAGCGCGCCTACTCCGTCAGATACGCTGGCAGCAACGAGGCCTTCTGAAGCTACCCGTCCCGATTTTTTCGCTGCAGCAGCTANACCCTTCGTCCGCAGCCAGTCAACAGCTGAATCCATATCACCATTTGTTTCATTCAGCGCTTTTTTGCAGTCCATCATGCCTGCTCCAGACTTCTCACGAAGTTCTTTTACTTGNGCAGCTGTAATNCTCATCTTTCTNGTTCCTTTTAATTTCTTAGAATAACAGAGANGACCACTTCATTGAAATTGGTAATCTTTGTTTTTTGCTAAATAAAGCAAATATCAACTTTCAACAATAAAGACTTATTAAGAAGTTTCCAGTTCTGCAGATGTTTCTTCATCAGGAGCGCCTTTAGAATTTTCAGATGGAGCTTCATCAGCTGATTCTGCATCTGTTCCCTCTCCAGAAGCTTCAGCTAAGGCTGGTTCCTCTGGTGCCACTTCAGCAGAGCCAATATCTGTTCCGCTTGCCATCAGTTCAGCTTGCAATCCATCCAGAACGGCAGTCTGAGCAAGTTCACAATATAAAGTAATCGCNCGCATCGCATCATCATTACCTGGTATTGGGAAGTCAACACCGGTTGGACTGGCATTACTATCAANTACAGCAACAATAGGGATATTCAATTTATTAGCTTCAAGAACAGCAATATCTTCCTTGTTCGTGTCTAGAATAAACAACATATCNGGCANGCCACCCATTTCTTTAATACCGCCGAGTGTTAATTCAAGTTTGTCGCGCTCCCTTGTCAGCNGAAGAATCTCTTTCTTACCCAACTGGCTAACCTCATCACTTGACAGCCGTCCTTCTAAATCACGAAGGCGTTTTATTGACTGCGATACGGTTGCCCAGTTGGTGAGCATACCGCCTAGCCATCTGTGATTTACATAATATTGACCGCAGGCTTTGGCTGTTTCAGCTATTTTATCTGCTGCAGCTCGCTTTGTACCAACAAATAAGATACGTCCGCCTTTTGCAGCAGTGTCTCGCATCGCTTCCAATGCCCGACCAAACAGGGGCATGGTCTGCTGCAAATCGAGAATATGAATACNGTTTCGCTCGCCANAAATGAAATGTTCCATTTTTGGATTCCAACGCCGGGTATGATGTCCGAAGTGCACACCAGCTTCCAGCAACTGGCGCATTGTAAATGTAGCCGCAGCCATAGCCTAACTCCTTCTCCGGTTAAACCTCCATGAGAGTTAAGAAAGAGCGTTGCTCTCACCGGATGGTTCGGGCAGAATTTGCTGGCCGAGCCACTCTCATGTGTGATGTTGAGNGACTTCTACCTTAGGTCAAAGCAAAAAGCAAGCGCAGAAAAGCCTTAAACCGACTTAATCCGCTCAAATATCCTGAATTCTGCTCACGCCCCTTACTGATTTCAGCCCCTCACGCAAAGTTCCGCTTAANCTGAATTTATATGCCATTGAAATCTCAACTATTTCTGTCCCCGTATTGATGAAGAATTTCAGTGGTGCGTGGCCGCCGCCGTCATTGCGCAGAATTGCCTTGATGTCGTTCAAACAATCAAGGTCGTCAATCCAAAGTCCCAACCCTGTGTGTTTTTGAGCAATAACATCTTCCAGAGGTTGCAAACGAACACCGAGCAGTTTGAATGTTTCATTTTCACGGCGCGCATCTGCGGTCACAATTAACGCCCCCTCACTTTTCAACAGATCGCGGCACTTCAACAAGGTTTCTGAGAACAAGGTCACTTCAAATAAGCCAAATTTGTCCGTAAATTGAACTAACGCGAATCTGTTGCCTTTACCTGATACACGTTCCTGAACCAAGGATATCTGCCCAGCCAAGCGAAGGCGCACCGTGTCCTGCCCAGATATCTTCTCAACCAATTGATCTGAACGAGTTATTTTCAAACGCTCAAGATGTGATTCATATTCATCCATTGGATGGGACGACAGATATAGACCTAGTGCTTCAAACTCAAGCCTAAGCTTATCTGCCTGTGTCCAATCTAGCCCATCTGAAAGACGGAAAGTGGGTGCGGCATCTGGCGCATCGCTCCCAAATAAACTGCTCTGGTTGGATTCAGCTTCCCGGCGGAAGAATTCTGCTTGTGAGAGAAGCTGATCAATCGCCTCAAATGCTTGACGCCTGTTATCGTGCACACAATCTAATGCGCCAGCTTTTGCCAGATTTTCCAATTGTCGTTTATTACAAGTTTCCTTCGGCATGCGTCTGGCAAAATCTTCGAGAGATTGAAACGGGCCTGAACGCTCTTTTTCCTTGTTAAGCTTTTCCATCGCCTCTGCGCTTACATTGCGGATGGCGCCGAGTGCATAGCGCAAAGCAAGTGTCTCTTTCTCGCATCTTTCAACCCGGAATGCCGATCCTGATTTATTCAGATCCGGCGGCAACACGTCGATTTGATTCTGACGGCAATCCTGACGGAACACAGCAAGCTTGTCAGTGTTACCATGATCAAGTGTCATGGAAGCCGCCATAAATTCATGAGGATAATTTGCCTTCAGCCAGGCTGTCTGATAGCAAACCAGAGCATATGCAGCAGCATGGGATTTATTAAATCCATAGCCAGCAAATGACGCAATCTGATCAAAAATATCTGAAGCCAATTGCGCGCTAATATTATTTTCGCCAGCGCCTTCGACAAAAACATCACGCTGTTTATCCATCTCCTCTTTAATTTTTTTCCCCATTGCTCGGCGCAAAAGGTCGGCACCACCTAATGTATATCCAGCCAGATCACGTGCAGCCTGCTGCACCTGTTCTTGGTAAATCATGATGCCATAAGTTTCTGCTAGGATCGGTTCCAGCAGCGCATGCATATACACAACATTCTCGCGCCCATGTTTGCGGTTGATATAGGTGGGAATATTTTCCATTGGCCCAGGCCGGTACAGAGCCACAACAGCAATAATATCTTCAAATCGGTCAGGCTTCAGCCCCCGCAAAACATCTCGCATGCCACTTGATTCCAGCTGGAACACGCCAACTGTATTCCCTTCGGTTAGCATCTGGAATGTCTTCGCATCATCTAAGGGAATGCTGTCAATATCCACATCAATACCCCGCATTTTGAGCAGGCTGACAGCTTTATTTATGACAGTCAGTGTTTTGAGTCCTAAAAAGTCAAATTTTACCAAGCCGACCTTTTCAACAGCCTTCATATTGAACTGAGTTACGGGCATATCTGAACGCGGGTCACGATAAAGAGGGACCAATTTAGGCAGATATCTGTCTGCAATTACAAGACCAGCTGCATGTGTTGAGGCATGTCTGTAGAGGCCTTCGAGCTTAATCGCTGTTGAAACTAGATGTTCTACCTGCTCATCCGTATCCCGAAGCTTTCGCAGTTCCTCCTCTGAAACCAATGCATGCTCAATAGTGGATGGATTTGCTGGATTATTCGGCACCAGCTTGGCAATGCGATCCACCATCCCATACGGCATATCCAAGACCCTCCCCACATCACGTAATGCTGCACGTGCCTGTAGGGTCCCAAAGGTAATGATTTGGGCAACTCTGTCTGGACCGTATTTTTCCTGTACATAGCGAATGACTTCTTCACGTCTTTCCTGACAAAAATCGATATCAAAATCAGGCATTGATACCCGCTCAGGATTCAGAAACCGTTCGAAAAGCAGACCCCAACGAATAGGGTCAAGATCTGTGATCAGCAAAGCCCACGCCACAAGTGACCCTGCCCCTGAACCCCGCCCAGGTCCAACGGGTATCTGCTGAGCTTTGGCCCACTTAATAAAATCAGAGACAATCAGAAAATAGCCGGGGAATCCCATATTGATTATGATATCCAGCTCTTCATCCAGACGATCAGTGTAAATTTTCTGTTGTTCAGCACTGCCATGAAAATAGCTGTTTGGCTGTCTTCCCAGTGCTGCCAGACGTTTAGCTAATCCATCTGCAGCCAGATGACGCAATTGTGCATTTTCGTCAGTTGCGTCTGTTGAAGGCAGAATTGGTTCGCGCTGGCCTACAACGAAACTGCATCGCTTTGCAATGTGCAATGTATTGTCAATAGCCTCTGGCAAGTCAGCAAAAAGCTGAACCATTTCAGCTGCTGTTTTAAAGTAATGATTTGGTGTAATATCTGTTTCTCGCATACTGGCCAGACGTTCAGACTGGGCAATACATCTGAGAATACGCTGCGGCACATGCATTTGCTCAGTTTCAAAATGACAGTCATTTGTGGCCACAAGAGGTAGACCCGTTTCGTCAGCCAGAATCAGCAACGACGCCTCTGCATCTTCTTCTTGAGCTCGACCATGGCGTTGAAGTTCAATATAGGCATTCATACCAAAAACTGATTTCAGCCATTTTGCGCGCCTGGCGGTAATTTTGTTCTGTCCATGCCAGGCAGGCTGCCCAAGAAACCCAGAAGGATAGCCCCCAGATAAGAGCAATAAGCCTTTTAGGTTTTGCGCCAGATTTTTGCAAAGAATTTCTGGTTTTTGGTTAGGATCGGTTGTCAGTAGAGCCTTCGAAATAAGGTCACTCAGGTTGATATAGCCAACCTCACTCTGCGCGAGGAGGACAACCTCTCCTGTTCCATCCTGATCCCGCAGACTGACAACAGCCCCAATAATCGGCTGGATGCCAGCTTCCATCATTTTTTGGGTGAAATCAAAGGCACCAAATAAATTAAAGCTGTCTGTAATCGCAAGTGCAGGCTGTTGATCTGCCGCTGCCAATTCAGCCAGTTTATTAATGCGCAAAGTGCTCTCAGACAGCGAATACGCGGAATGAACGCGCAAATGTACGAAATTCGCATGGCCACCAGACAGCCGTTCATCGTCAGCAGAAGCAGCTACACTTAATTCATTCATAGTAGCTGTTTCCGCTTGATATTACCATTTTCCAGTTCTAGGATTTCATCCATCTTTGCAGCAAGTTTCTGATTATGCGTGACAATCAAAGCCGCGGTATCTGTGCCATGCACAATCTTTTGCAGGGACTGAAAAACTGTTTCACCTGTTTCTGGATCAAGATTGCCGGTTGGCTCATCAGCCAGAAGTANATNTGGCGCATTTGCAACGGACCTAGCGATAGCAACACGCTGCTGTTCACCACCGGATAGCAGGCCAGGCCGATGCGTAGCCCGATCAGACAGACCAACCATTTCCAACAACAGCTTAGCTCTTTTTTCTGACTCAGTTTGGCTCAGACCATTTAGCATCTGTGGAATCATAATATTTTCTAATGCACTGAATTCAGGGAAAAGACGGTGGAACTGAAACACCATGCCAATATGGCGAAGGCGTAATTGCGTGCGCTTGCGCTCTGACAGTCCAGTTGCCTTCGTCCCATTTATCCAAACCTGGCCGGATTTGGGTTGTTCCAGCAACCCTGCCAAATTCAGCAATGTTGTCTTGCCTGCCCCTGATGGACCAACTAGGGCTGTTATCCGTCCTGGATGCAGCATTAGACTGGCTTCACTGAGAACATCAACATGCCGTCCAGCCTGAACATAACTATGGCTGATCATCTCCAGCTTCAAAATGTGTTTCTGCTCACTCATAGCGCAACACCTCAGCTGGAGAAATTCTAGCTGCCCGCCATGCCGGGTATATGCTAGCAAAAAAGCTCAACATAAGGGCCATTGCAACCACGGATAAGACCTCTNAAAAATCAACTACTGCAGGCAATTTCGCTAAATAATAAATTTCAGCAGGAAATAAAGTTGTATCCGCAATCCGNTCAATAAACTGCTTTATTGCATCAATATTCCAGCAAACCAGAAGGCCCAGAGCTGTCCCAAACAGAGTGCCTATGCCGCCGATACTGGCTCCTGTCATAAGAAAAATCCGCATAATGGCGGCCGAGCTTGCGCCCATTGAACGCAAGACAGCAATGTCAGAATTTTTTGATCTGACCAACATAATCATTGACGAGACGATATTAAAAGCGGCAACCAATATGATAAGCGTGAGAATAAGAAACATCACATTCCGTTCAACCTGCAGCGCATTAATAAAAGTCCGGTTTCTTTCTTGCCAGTCAAACAGACGATATGACTGGCCAAGACGAGCTTTTACAGCAGCTGAGACGCGTTCAATATGTAAGGGGCTACTGGAATACAGCTCAATGCCAGTAACAGCGTCCGGCAGAGTAAAAAATGACTGAGCCGCAGACAGAGGCATAAAGACAAAGCTGCTGTCATATTCATGCATACCTACTTTGAACAAACCAGCAATTTTATAGGTTCGGCGTGTGGGTACAGACCCGAAGGCTGTTGTGCGTCCCTTTGCAGATAATAGGCTGATCTGATCGCCAGGCTTTACACCTAACTGGAAGGCCATTGTCTCGCCAATCAAGATCCCGCCTCCATCCCTGAAGCCAGCAATCGCCTGTTGCGATAGACTGTCCCAAAGTGGTTTGCGGGCAGCCAGATCTGACCAGACCACGCCCCGCACAACCGCGCCCAGTGCATTGCGCGAAGAGGTAGCCATCACCTGCCCCTGAATTTGAGGTGTGGCAGCAAGTATGCTCGGTATTTCGGAAAGCTGAAAGGAGACTTCATTATATTTTTCAATAGGCCGCCCATCTGTTTTGAACACACCTATATGTCCATTTAGCCCCAAAATGCGGTCAATAAGTTCCGCTCGAAACCCATTCATTACACTCATGACAATGACCAGTGTTGCCACTCCAAGGGTTATGCCCAGAAATGAGAACCATGCGATGACAGATATAAACCCCTCGGCACGTCTAGCCCGCAAATACCGGAATGCCAGGAACCTTTCAACAGGCTTTATGATCATAAGTCAGCCCCCGTTACCTTTCAACACAAACAACTGCCTATTATCTTCTAAAGAATCAGCCTGACAGAACCGCCAGGAACCTTGCTGAAGCTTCTTTTATAGTCACTTCCTTTGAAGCCCCTGTTTTCCTATTTTTAATCTCCACGACTCCCTTATCAACTGACCGTGGGCCCGCAATGGCCTGCCAGGGTAAGCCGATTAAATCCATTGAGGCTAGCTTTGCACCAGCACTGTCACTACTGTCATCAAGAAGAATATCGAAACCCTCAGTTTTAGCGTCCTGATAAAGCTGCTCGGTAATGCTATCGGTCCCGGCATGACCTGGCTTCAAATTAACAATGCCAGCGTCAAAGGGGCTAATGCTAGCAGGCCAGACAATACCTTTGTCATCATGGTTAGCTTCAATAACAGCGCCAACCAGACGCGAGACACCGATGCCGTATGAGCCCATGTGAAGAGTTGTCATTTCTCCATTCGGCCCAGATACAGTTGCTCCCATTTTCTGGGAATATTTTGTACCAAAGTAAAAAATATGACCAACTTCAATCCCGCGTCGATTCAGAAGTTTGTCCTTGGAGACAGGGCAAGTTGCCTCATCATGTGTTTCATCAGTCTTCGCATAGAGTGAAGTGAACTTGTCAACAACAGATTGAAGATCTTCATCATAGCTAATATCTGCGACCAGATTTGTCTGTTCCCAGTCTTTATGGAAACACACGCCACTCTCGCCTGTATCTGCAAGTATGATAAATTCGTGGCTGAGATCACCGCCAATCGGCCCAGTGTCCGCTTCCATTGGGATGGCGGTAAGGTCCAACCTTTTAAATATCTTTAAATAGGAAACAAACATCCTGTTATAGGCTTTACGAGCATCATCTTTTGAGAGGTCAAATGAGTAAGCGTCTTTCATCAAAAACTCGCGTCCCCGCATAACTCCAAAGCGCGGGCGGACCTCATCACGGAATTTCCATTGGATGTGATATAGATTTAGGGGTAGGGACTTATAACTCTTTATATGCGTGCGGCAGATATCTGTGACCTGTTCTTCATTGGTCGGGCCATATAGCATATCCCGGTCATGTCTATCTTTCACCCTAAGCATCTCTAGTCCGTAATCTTCATAGCGGCCCGATTCTTGCCAAAGTTCGGCGGGTTGAATTGTCGGCATTTTAATTTCATGCGCGCCAGAGGCAGTTTGCTCCTCACGAACAATCTGTTCAATTTTACTAAGAACTTTTAAACCCAGAGGTAGCCACGTATATATCCCCGCACTGGATTGCTGGATCATGCCAGCCCGTAACATGAGACGGTGAGAAGCTATCTGAGCCTCTTTTGGGTTTTCTTTCAGTACGGGAATAAAATACTTTGACAGTCGCATGAAACCACGGCTCCAAAACAAAATTAAACGTTTAATGCGAACTACTGTGACCCTGATCGAGAGGCGATCGGAAAAGTTTTCGACGGCTACAGTGTATGAGGATTCACAAGAATGATGCAAGCCTTGTTGAAGGATGGCAAAGGTGGCTGACAGCAAAGTTGACGCTGTGCATATACAAACTGCAGGANATTTGTGATATTAAAGTTTCACACAAAATCGCCTGCACGATAAACAGTTTTAGAATTGCTGGCTGAAGAGACCTGATAAATGACAGAATCGATATTTCCAAACCTTCGTATGAGACGCCTGCGGCAGTCTGCCTTCATTCGTGATTTAGTGCAGGAGCAGCGTTTACACAGCTCTGATTTGATCTGGCCGCTCTTTGTTTGTGAAGGTGAAAATATCACAGAAGATGTCGCTAGTATGCCNGATGTTAAACGCTATTCAGTAGACCGCATTGTGGAGCTGGCGAGGACAGCAANAGAGCTTAACATTCCAGCCATCGCATTGTTTCCGAAGACACCTGAGCAGCTAAAAGATGCCGCCGGCAGTGAGGCAGTAAACGACCAGAATCTAGTCTGTCAGGCTGTACGTGCTATTAAGGCAGCCTGCCCGGAACTGGGAATTGTATGTGATGTAGCACTTGACCCTTATACAGATCATGGTCATGACGGTATGCTCGATGAACAGGGTAGAATTGTAAATGATGGAACCGTCGAAAAGCTCGTCCAACAGGCCAGAATTTTGGCTGCAGCAGGCTGCGACATTATTGCCCCTTCAGATATGATGGATGGCCGAGTTAGGGCCATCCGTTCTATGTTGGAAACAGATGGGTATGCAGATAAGATTATTTTGTCTTATGCCGCAAAATATGCTTCTGCCTTCTATGGCCCTTTTAGAGATGCTGTTGGGGCAGGCCGGAAACTTGGCGATGATGGTAAGAAAACCTATCAGATGAACCCTGCGAATTCAGATGAGGCCTTGCGCGAGGTGGCGCTGGATATCGCCGAAGGTGCGGATATGGTGATGGTCAAACCCGGTATTGCTTACCTCGACATAATTAGGCGCGTGTCGGATACTTTTTCTGTCCCCTGTATAGCTTACCAGGTCTCTGGAGAGTATTCAATGACACAAGCTGCTGTTCAAGCAGGGTGGTTAGATAAGCAAACAGTGGTGTTTGAGAGCATGATGGCGTTTAAACGTGCCGGGGCCAGCGGAATTCTGACCTATTTTGCCCCCTACATCGCAGAGAACCTTAACCAGAAATAAATTGGTTAATATTTCTGAAATAAAATAGAATAGGTCGGATATTTTTATAAGAATNAATCCGCAATCGTTAGCTTATATCATTNAGTATCGCTTANGGAGACTGCTATGGATTGCCTGACACCAGATGATATTTATGCTGCTGCAAAACAACTGTCTGGCAAAATTATAAACACCCCAACACTACCAGCTCCGGCTCTNTCTAAGCTTTTGGGATGCCAATTATATTTGAANCATGAACAGTTNCAGCATACCTCATCTTTTAAAGCCCGTGGTNCTTACCTTGCCATATTAGCCCTGTCTGACGCTGAGCGCGCGCGNGGTGTGATCACTATGTCAGCTGGCAATCATGCACAAGCGGTTGCTTATCATGCACAGAAATTAAACATTCATGCTACGNTCGTAATGCCCAAGCAGACCCCCTTTNCCAAGGTTGAAAGGACCCGCGCCTTTGGCGCAGAAATTGTGTTAGANGGACGCAATCTTAATGAATGCGAAAAGACTGTAGCGCAGCTGCANAGGCAACATGGCTACAGCCTCATTCATCCTTATGACGATGCGCATGTCATCCGCGGTCAAGGAACAGTTGGCCTTGAAATTCTNGACAGCGTTCCTGATCTNGATTGTCTTGTTGTTCCTATTGGCGGAGGCGGCTTAATCGGTGGCATTTCACTAATTGCGAAATCCATAAAGCAAGATATTGAAGTTATTGGCGTAGAAGCCGAACTCTATGCATCTATGTACCAAACATTGAACGGGCAGTCGCTGGCTGTTGGCGGGGAGACCATCGCAGAGGGGATCGCCGTTAAGNTTCCAGGTGCCCTCACTGTGCCGCTGGCAAAGGTCTATGTGGATAATATTCTATTGGTTACAGAACAGCAGTTAGAGTGGGCTGTGGGCACGCTTGCAGAACGGGAGAGGGTCATTGCTGAAGGTGCGGGGGCAGCTGGCATTGCTGCNCTGTACGGCTATCAGCAGAAATTTTCAGGCAAAAAAGTTGGTGTTGTTATTTGTGGCGGCAATATTGATATGCGGCTTCTTGGGACCATTTTAAACCGCAACATGATGTCAGATGGACGTTTGGTTAGGTTGCGGATTGATATTTCTGATGAGCCAGGCATGCTAGCCTCTATTTCTTCGGCGATCGGGGACTCCGGCGGAAATATTGTGGAAATTTATCATCAACGAATGTTCTATGATGTCCCAGCAAAATTAGCTAAAATNGATGCTATTGTTGATACCAGAGGCCAAGCACACGTAGAAGAAATCATTGCTGCTTTGGTGGCCAAACGTTTTAGTGTGTCCATCATTGATGAGAATTCATCTCGAGAAAGAGCTTATACACCTGTTGGAGAAGCGTGATAATCTCTTGTAAATATCACAAAATTGCCTGACACTAAGTGCATGGACCAGGCTAAATCGATTTTTAATAATTTGCCCTTAAGGCTGCGTGTAACCCGTAGCCAAAAATGCGCTTATTTGTTAGATCAGACAGAGCAGCGACTAGCAACAGATATATCTGAACATCCCGAAACACATGACAGGCTTGCTGAAACTGGCTTCAGACGCGTTGAAAATTGGGTCTATAAACCTGCCTGCCCAAATTGTAATGCTTGTCAGCCCATTCGGGTGAAAGCAGAACAATTCAAACCTTCACGAAACATCGCACGCATTCAAGCTAAAAACAGAGATTTAAGGCGTAATCTATCTGCGGGTAGGTTGGGCCTTGATCATTATGATGTGTTTCAAAGCTATCTTGGCCATAGACATGAAGATGGTCAAATGTCCAGTATGAGTTTTGATGAATTTTCTGCTATGGTCTTAAATAGTCCTATTGATACAATGTTGATCGAATACGTGGACTCAGAAGACAGATTAATGGGCTGTATACTGGTTGACAGACAACGTGATGGGCTCAGCGCAGTGTATAGTTTTTTTCGGCCAGAAGAGAAAAAACGCTCATTAGGTAGCTTCATGATTGTTGATCTGATCCACCGATGCAATGAAATTGGCCTACCTTATGTTTATCTGGGCTATTATATTCAACAAAGCCGAAAAATGTCTTACAAAGCCAGGTTCAGGCCTTATCAGATATTCAGTGACGGGGCCTGGCANGAACAATAGTTTGCTTTTGCCGAAGTAGTTCAAGTGAACCGGGCGGGGCGTGGAAAGCCGATTGGCGGCATCCGCCCGGCACTACCGCGACGCCCTTGCCAAGCAAGCAAATCTCTTTCTGTGCGGGTTTTTTCGCCCATCCTCCATGACAAGCCGTCGACAAGGTTAAATGTTTTAACATCAGCAAGGGATCCATCTTTATAGCGTTGCAGAATCACACCTTTGCCTCTGGTCATTTCAGGAATTTCGTTCAGAGGGAAAATCAATAGCCGCCTGTTCTGGCCAACTATTGCAGCATGGTCTCCTTCCGCGGGACAAGAGGCCACCGCGCGCGCGCCGGAAGGCAGGTTAAGGACCTGTTTTCCACTGCGAGTTTGGGCCAATGCGCTGTCCATATCAACAATAAGCCCATGTCCCTTATCTGACGCAACCAGCAATTTACCTTTTCCAACTTTAATAATGTTCACAAGCGAAACATCAGCCGGGACATCCATCATCAGGCTAAGCGGCTCACCAAAACCGCGTCCCTTAGGCAGTTTATCGCATCCTAACGTATAAAACCGCCCATTCTCAGCAAAAACCAAAAGCTTGTCTGTGGTTTCAGCATGTAGTGCAAAGCGTGGCCCATCACCATCTTTAAATTTAAATTGTGCATTCAGATCAAGATGCCCTTTCATGGCCCTTACCCACCCTTTTCCTGAGCAGATAACTGTAATGGGCTCTTTTTCAATTAATAATTCCGTCACATCAATATCTACGGTTGGAGCATCAGACAGAGTGGTACGACGCTGGTCAGTTTTTAAAAAATCAGCNCGCATAGATTTTATCTGAGATGATACAGCCTGCCATTGCTCCTCTTCATCTCTAAGCAGATTTTTCAAATTTTCCTGTTCAGCCAAAAGGGAGTCACGTTCTGTGCGTAGTGCCTCTTCTTCTAATCGCCGAAGAGACCTTAATCGCATATCCAAAATCGCATTGGCCTGAACATCACTCAACGAAAAGCGAAGCATTAACTCATCACGCGGGTGATCTGTTTCCCTGATGATAGTAATAACCTCATCCAGATTCAAAAATACAACAAGGTAGCCTTCAAGAATTTCAAGTCTGCGCTCTATTTTTCCCAAACGATATTTACTGCGACGAATTAGAACATTCCTGCGGTGCGACAGCCATTCCGTTAGTGCCTCTTTTAGCGATAACACAGATGGCCGCCCAGAACTGTCCAATACATTTAGATTTAGCGAAACCCTGGTCTCCAGCTCTGTTAATTTGAACAGACTCTCCATAACAGCCTTTGGGTCAAGTCGGCGCGATTTAGGCTCTAGAACGACCCGAATATCCTCAGCAGATTCATCTCGTATATCTGCGAGAACAGGNAGCTTTTTGGCCTGCAGCATTTCAGCCATTTTTTCAATCAGTCTTGATTTCTGAATCTGGTAAGGAATCTCAGTAATAACAATTTGCCAGGCGCCACCCTTATCTTTTTCAACTTTCCAGCGAGCGCGCAGTCGAAACCCCCCCCGGCCGGTTGCATAAGCCTGTCTGATTTGTTCCGCTGACTCGACCAGAATTCCGCCTGTTGGCAAATCAGGCCCCTTCACATAATTCAGCATTGTATCAACTGAAGCATTTGGATATTTAATGAGATGTAATGCTGCGTCAGCCAATTCAATAACGTTATGAGGCGGGATTGCTGTGGCCATTCCAACAGCTATACCTTGTGCCCCATTGGCTAGCAAATTTGGAAATCCACCAGGAAGGAGAACTGGCTCCTCTGCCTCACCATCATAGGTCGGCCTAAAATCTATGGCGTCTTCATCGATGCCTTCTAGCAACAGCTTTGCCACANTCGTCATTCGAGCCTCAGTATAGCGCATTGCAGCAGCGTTATCTCCGTCAATGTTACCAAAATTNCCTTGCCCATCCACTAGCTGGTAACGCATGGCAAAATCTTGTGCCAACCTGACCATGGCATCATAGATGGCTGCATCACCATGTGGATGAAATTTACCCATTACATCACCAACCACACGTGCAGATTTTTTGAAGCCTTGGTCGGGATCTAATTTTAGCTGACGCATAGCAAATAAGAGCCGCCGGTGCACAGGTTTCAATCCATCACGCACATCAGGCAGGGACCGCGATGTAATAGTTGAAAGGGCATAAGCGAGATAGCGTTCGGATAAAGCCGCAGAAAATTGTGTTTTAAGTAACTGTTCCTGGTGCAGAATATCTTCTGACATGGCGTCCTCTTGGCAAATCAACAGGCGGCACCTGTTTCAGTTAATGTCTACAAAATATGGTAGGGCACTGAATTCTATCCCTCTATATTATGTGATGTTATAGCTTTTAGATACTAAATGCGCCAGCCTCAAACGTGCGACAGGTAGCTCTTTATGGACCAAGTTGAATACACGGTGGGATACAAAATGCCCGGTCAGGGTCAAACCATCCATCAATGCTGTTTCTGAGAGAGCCTCAGCGGCCGTATCAGGCTGCAAAAAGCATGGAAGTGGAAGCAGGCGATCAGCATAGTCACCTGCATGATCACGGTGCACCGCTCGTCCAGAACGCGGACTGACATAAATCAGANCGTCTGTCAGACCAGAGACAGCGCAGCTTTCTAAATTTAGGCCAAAACCAAGCTGATCCAGAAGGTTCATTTCCCATTTCACATAAAAAGCAAGCCANTCCTCCAGATTATCTGCCAAACAAATAATATCGATCAGAGCTGTCGTTGACTGCCAGACAGAAACATTCGCCTCTCGTTCAGGCAGACTCATATCAAGAATTGCACAGCAAGATGACAGACCAGCAAGCTTAACCGCNTCATCTAAAAATACAGCTGAGGGGTTTCTGACCAGCTCAAGCTGATATGTGCCTAGCTGCTCANATAAGCGCGCTCGCCATTGCGCTTGAACCAGATTACCAATTTGCACGGTACCCCTCTTACTCGCCGCATCATAAGTGTAAACAAGACCAGAATGCCGTCCATTTTCCCTTGTGAGCAGGCTGGCAACAGCGTTTCTTTCACCATGCGGACGAATAGATAAGATTAGGCCCTCATCAGTCCATTCAGGCATTGAAATCCAAATTCCATGCAGTGTACCTTTCCTTGTCATCCATCCANTCTTTNCGATATTTGACATGGCACATCAGATGAATACGCCGTTCAAGAACCTTTTCTAATTCCTTACGAGCGGCCTGACCTATACGTTTTATAGTTTGCCCCCTTTTTCCCAGCACTATGCCTCTATGCCCTTCCCTAGCAACAAACACAGATAAACGCACTTCAGCACTACCATCCTCTCGTTCAACCCAACTCTCACTCTCAACTGTCATCTGATAAGGAAGCTCCTGATGCAAATTCAAAAACAACTTTTCGCGCAGGATTTCAGCGGCTAGGAGACGCACAGGCAAATCAGAAAGATCGTTAGGATCAAATAAATAAGGCCCAAGCGGCATTTTCTGTGCTAGCCAGGATTTCAAATCTGACAGGCCATTTCCTGTATGTGCTGAAATCATGAAAACCTTTTCAAAAGAAAACAACGTAGACAGCTCTGCTGTTCTGACTAGAACCTGCTCTGGCGTTGCAAGATCAATTTTGTTTAAAATCAANGCGGCAGCCTGTTCTTGTTGGACCAGCTTAGCAATAATCATTTTTGTCTCGTCATCAAGGCTCCCCCGTGCACAATCATTCAAGAGTAGTAAAACGTCATTATCAGCTGCTCCCTGCCATGCTGCATTGACCATTGCCCGGTCCAAGCGACGTTTTGGTGAGAAAATACCTGGTGTATCGACAAAAATAATCTGGGCCTCGTCCTGCATGGCTATGCCTCGGATGCGGCTTCTAGTTGTCTGAACCTTNGGAGTAACTATGGATACTTTCTGGCCGACCATCGCATTCATAAGTGTTGACTTGCCTGCATTCGGCGCACCAATTAGCGTTGCAAAGCCTGCCCGAGTATCTTTATTTGCTGATGTCATCATGCGATCATCTATTCCTTTTATCATGAACATAATGATGAAGGAACTGTCGTGCAGCTTCTCTTTCAGCTTGTTTATGGCTACTACCCTCGCCTGTACATCGCCCTATTCCTTTTATGCTAACAGCAATTTTAAATGCAGGTTTATGTGCTGCACCTGTTTGTTTTACAAGGCGATAGATAGGTAATTCACATTTCTCGGAAGCTGCCCATTCTTGAAGTTCTGATTTGGGATTGGTCTCAGCTTGTATTGGCATTTGTTCTGGTATTGTCCAATTAGTCAAAATAAACTGGCGAACCACATCCAATCCTCCATCAAGATATAGAGCGGCAATGACAGCCTCAATAATGTCACTTTGAACTGATTCACGTTCACTCAATCCCTTTTGTGAAGGTGCATGAAGGATTAATGTCTGAAGGCCGAGCCGCTGACAGACCTGGGCCAAAGCAGCCTCTTGCGACAAATGATGATAACGCTTGGTTAACTCACCCTGATCGGCATGTGGAAAATGACGGACCAAGTAGTCAGTTAAAACCAGTCCTAAAACTCTGTCCCCTAAAAATTCAAGACGCTCGTAACTTGATTTGGGACCAGCCCGGCTGGCATGAGTGAAGGCGGAAACAAGAAGCGTCTGGTCAGCAAAGTGATGACCGAGCGTGTTTTGTGCAGATGTCAACCATCGCAAGTCAATTTCGTCTCCTGATTCGTCTACCTGGAGATTGTTAGTCATTCAATTGTATTACCTAGCCTACCAAAACGGATGGCAGATGGCCAATTCCAAATTTCCCAAATGGAGGCCGAATAATCATGGCTGAAAAACAGAAACTGCGCTTCACCTATAAAATTCTTTAAGGGCACAAAACCAACAGACGATGACCGGCTATCACGTGAATTATCGCGGTTATCCCCCATCATGAAGTAATGTCCAGCCGGAACAACAAATTCCGGTGTGTTGTCAAATATCTGCTGATCGCTGACCTCTTGAATGAGGTGTATTTTACCCTCTGGCAACGTTTCCTGATATAAAGTTGTCATTTGTTCGCCGCCAGAGACTGTATGCATACCATTCCCTATCATGCGTCTTTCTACTGGTTGTCCATTGATATGCAACAGGCCACGCCTGACCTGGATCCTGTCGCCTGGCAGACCAATCACCCGTTTAATATAGTCCACAGATGTATCTGAGGGCAGGCGAAATACGGCAACCTGACCACGCCGCGGCTTTCTTTCTCCTGAGAAAACTCTATCCCTGATTGGGCCGAGGCCAAACGGAAAAGAATAACGGGAATAGCCATAGCTATATTTTGTTACAAATAGATAATCACCAACCAATAACGTTGGGATCATTGAACCTGACGGAATATTAAAAGGTTCTGCCACAAACGAACGAAAGCCGACTGCGATCACGCCAGCGGCCAATAGCGTTTTGAGCAAATCGATAACGCCTGAAATGGCTGTTTGTTTTTGCTTGGACATTGAATTTCCCTTAGCAGCAGCGAAACGGGTTAGTTTGGTTTATATACACTTGCCTATCGACATCAAGTTTCCTGTTTTTCACCACAAGACAGGCTGAGCACAACAAAGGCAGATGAATATGGTGGCTCATCACTTATGGAGACATGCAAATTGGGCCTATATCCCGACGGCACGAGTCTGTTCAGGCCACGTTCACAGGCCCCTGACAAGCTTAAAACTGGCGCTCCAGCAGATGATGACAATGTCTGAGCGTGGCGCCAGCACATACCCGCCTGGTCGGTTGCTGAAAGTGCCTTGTATACGGCTTCTTTTACAGCAAACCGACCAGCTAAATAAGCCGATCTATTTTGACGCAACGCTAGCTCTGCCTGCTCAGCTGCAGAATATATGCGTTTAGTGAATCTCTCTCCGAACCGAGCGGCCAGCCTGGCTATCCGTCGTTGATCACAGATATCATGTCCAACACCTATGATCATAAAACTGCCCCACTTCTATTTATGACCTGCCGCATTCGTACAATTGCATCTTTCAGTCCTGTAAACACGGCCTCACCTATCAAGAAATGACCGATATTTAATTCAACTATGTCCTGAATTTGGGCAATTTGACCTGCAGTTTCGAAAGAAAGCCCGTGGCCAGCATGAACTTCCAAGCCACATGCATCGGCAAAACGGGCAGCAGAGACGATACGTTCATATTCATGCTGACGTTCAGATCCTGCAGGCAAATCACAAAACCTTCCAGTGTGCAACTCAACAATGTCAGCACCAATGGTTCTAGCAGCTGACAAATCATCTTTATCAGCATCAACAAATAGGGAGACCCTAATCCCTTCAGCTTTCAGTCTGCCGACTTGTTCAGCAAGCCGATCCTGCTGAGCCCGCACAGCCAGCCCGCCCTCTGTCGTCAGTTCATCTCTTTTTTCAGGAACTATACAGGAAGCATTAGGCCTAACTTCACAGGCAATCTTGACCATTTCCTCTGTCGCCGCCATTTCAAAATTCAAGGGCACATTAATTGCCTCCTTCAGCGCAAAAATATCCTCATCACGGATATGACGCCGATCTTCCCGCAAGTGAGCGGTAATACCATCTGCACCAGCAGTTTGGGCAAGAAGAGCCGCCGTTACAGGGTCAGGGTGGCTGCCGCCTCTCGCATTCCTAACTGTGGCAATATGGTCAATATTCACTCCAAGTCGAAGCTGTTTCATGTTTTATTTTCCATATGCTGTTTTTTTTGTCTTTTTTTCATGCGATGTTCACGCCAACTAACAATTCCCCAATAGCAAATAGAAAAGCTAATCACCCAGGACACCATAAACATAAGCACTCCTCCAAGTGCCATCGGAATAAAATAGGCCATAAACTGCCCGTAAACGTCGCCTACTTCAGGTGTCGTCGATTCGCTAAAAAGGCTAAAATTACGGATAAGCCCTTCACCAATTGCCTGCAACAAAACGAATATTAATGGAAAAGTCCAAGGATTGCCAAAAATCGTGCCAAGCAATGCCGTGGCCAAATTGCCACGTATAAAATAAGCAAGACCACAGGCGAGCAAAAAATGAAATCCAACCAAAGGGGTAAAGGAAACCGCAACCCCGCAAGCAAATCCACTGGCCAACGAGTAAGCTGACCCCGGCATCCGCAATACTCGCTGCACCAAATAACCGTACAACCGCGAAAAGCCTTTGCGCGGCCAGAGAATCTCCTTAACCCTGCCAGTAAAGCTGAGCGGTACGCGCCGTCTAAACATTATACTCCTTCCGCAGACAGAAAACTTAAAGTCCTCTCCTTTCTACGGATTCTATGTATTTATTGGACCGCAAAACCGCAATAATAGAATTTATATGTTCTAAATTTTTCACATCAATATCCAGAATGAAGGTAAAAAATTTCATATCTCGTTCTGTTAGTTGAATATGCGTGATGTTACCGGCCTGCTGGCCAATTACTGAGCAGAGTGCGGCCAAAGCACCTGGCTCATTGACTACTACAGCCTGAATACGGCCAGCAAANCGACGTGTCGCGCTGCGNGGCCAATCCACATTCAGCCATAGCTCGGGTATTTCAACAAATTTTGCGAGTGTATTGCAATTCTTTGTGTGTACGGTTATNCCTTTACCAGTCGTAACAATGCCGACAATTTTGTCTCCCGGAAGCGGATGACAACATTTACCCAAATGAACAGCCAATCCTGCATGTGCCTTACCAATATGAAACAATGGTTCGGGGCTCGCATCAACTGTATGGCTGGACTTATCCGTAACACTACTTCTGGCAAGGTCAGGGTGAAGCCGGTCAAAAACTTCACTTGATTTCACCAAATCTTCTGCAATTTGCGCATAGAGCTCATCACGTGAGCTCACCGAAAATGCAGATAAATACTTATCGATATGCCGTTCACGGAACCGTTTTTTTCTGAACCGGTATTCCCGCTCAAGCAAGACCTTGCCAACCCGAGCGAATTCATCTTGTTTCTGAAGTCTGATGAACCGTTTGATGGCCGAACGTGCGCGACCTGTCCTAGCAAAGTCTTCCCAATCACTGCGTGGGCTCGCATTTTTCTCTGTTATAATCGATACCTGATCACCATTGACCAGTTCGGTTGTGAGCTGGCGNCGCTTATCGTTGACNAAAACTCCTACGCATCTGTCACCAACATCTGTGTGAACTGCGTAGGCAAAATCAATTGCTGTTGCCCCCTTTGGCAGACTGATCAAATCNCCTTTGGGCGTAAAACAAAANACTTTNTCTTGGTACATCTCTAATTTTGTATTTTCAAGAAATTCTGTTGCCTCGTCATTTAATTCGAGCAAGCTGACTAGTTCTCGCGCCCAACGGAAAGTCTCGAGTCGTGCTTTGCGTTCCACTTGTTTACTTGCCTGATCTGAACTTTCCTTGTAATCCCAATGAGCAGCCACACCCCGCTCTGCTGTATCATCCATCTCCCATGTCCGAATCTGAATTTCAATTTTCTGCCGCATGGGNCCAATGACCCCAGTGTGCAGAGACTGATAACCATTTGTCTTTGGTGTAGATATGTAATCCTTAAAACGTCCCATAACCACAGGGAAANCTGTGTGAATAACTCCTAGTGTCTGATAACAGTTGGCAACATTCTCAACAATAACCCGAAACGCCATCACATCAGACAACTGATCCATGGTGACATTTTTAACCTGCATTTTTTGGGAAATAGAATAAGCCGATTTTCTCCGCCCTGTTACCTCGCACTTAACGCCTTGAGCGGATAAAATCGTCTCTAACTCCTGGCAGATTTTGGGAATTAAACTCTTGGTTTCAATTGCTAAAAATTCCAGTCTACCCAGAATGGAATCCCGCATTTCAGGTTGCAAAACCTCAAAGCTCAGATCCTCAAGTTCATTCTGAAAGCGCGTCACTCCCATCCGTTCAGCTAACGGCGCATAAATTTCCATTGTTTCAGAGGCAATACGTCTGCGCTTATCCAGATTACTGATAGCTTTTATGGTTTGCATATTATGCGTGCGATCTGCCAGTTTCACCAACAAAACACGTATNTCTTTTCCTACCGCAAGCACAAATTTTCGGAAATTTTCAGCCTGTTTTGTATCAACCGACTGCAGTTCAAGACGGCTGAGTTTGGTAACCCCATCCACCAGCATAGCCACGCTGTCACCAAAAATGTTGCGAATATCCTGCAAAGTCACATTACAGTCTTCNACTGTATCATGCAGTAACGCTGTTATAAGTGTATCAATGTCTAAACGCATTTCCGCCAGAAGACAGGCCACATGAAGCGGGTGGGTAAAGTAAGGCTCGCCNCTTTCGCGAGACTGGNCTTCATGCGCTTTTCGGCCAAATTCAAAAGCTTGCCTCANCCGCNCAAGGCCTGNTTCATCGTCATAACGGGCGCGAATGTCAAGCAAATGCGTGAAAAGCCCTTTTACAGGATCTGTACTTTCAGTCGAAGGAATTTCTGAGTTCAGCCGGCCTTCCATATCTGCCTGATGTAAAAAATTTAAGAGCACCAGACATTAGTCTCCATCCTTTACTGGTCAGCGTCAAGAGACGCAATGTCAACGTCCTCAAACCCGGTTGCATTCAGCTCATCACCAGTACCTATCTGCATACCCGAAACCTCAAGGTTTTCCATACTTTCCAGACCAATCATATTTGACATGTCTTCATCTGCTGTTACTGATGCCTCATCTGAAACTGTTACTTCTTCTTCACTTTCGTTAAAGCGTTGCATTGACTGGATGATCCGATCTTCAATATGACCAATATTTATGGTCTCGTCCGCAATTTCTCGCAAGGCAATCACGGGGTTTTTATCGTCATCACGGTCAATCGTAAGCAATTCACCCTTTTGAATGTTGCGTGCCCGCTGAGCGGCAGTTAGAACCAGGTCAAAACGGTTTGGAATTTTTTCTATACAATCTTCAACGGTCACACGTGCCATAGCAGACTCTCCTTACTGCGGGGCGAGCAGGTTTTAGATAAAAACTAAGCGTGCCATGCAATACACGAAAATCACGGAATTTTCAAGAATTTTCTTCCTAATTAAAGAAGTTTTGAGTTTTGTGTGTTTTGCTCTAGAGCAACCATCTAAATGTAAAACATCAATGCAAGCAAATTTATAACAATTTTTTACTGCCCACAGCTCGAAGGCAAAAACAGTCTGTTCTTCACCTTTGCCATCACCTGCAACTACCTCTTTCAACATGAAATGTATTTGTGAACATATCGAACCTCAAAAGAATTTCAATTTTTTAGCGAATTTNTNAATTTANATTNNCNNTTATAGATNCATTTNNNCGCTANGAANANATGGGAGGAGAATATTTTTGAATTTTCTGATNGGTCAGTCTAATCTGCTNAGCTAATTCCCTAATCGTGATATCCNGNATCGGATGACGCCAATCTGGTGCAATATCACACCAAGGCAAAAGAACAAAGGCTCGCTCAGATAGACGCGGATGAGGCACAGACAATCTCTCATCTTCGATAACAGATAAACCATAAGCCAAAATATCAAGATCTAATTTTCGAGCGGCGTTTTTCACTGTCCGAACTCTGCCAAAATTGGCTTCAATAATTTGCAGATATTCCAATAACTCATGTGCTGTCATATCAGTCTGGATCTGCAGAACAGCATTCAAAAAATCTGGCTGGTCTGAGGCAGGAATAGGAGCAGTGACATACCATGGTGATGCAGCAACAACATCAACAGAATTTGAAAGCTGAGAAGTGGCATCCAATAAAGCTGTATGAATATCCCTATAGCCTTCAGGAACAATATTGCTCCCGATACCAATATAAACATCATTTTTCATTATGCATTTCCCGTCTTCACCATCCTTNAAGCNAGCAANTNGCCTACTGGAAACGTGCTACAANTTNACAACAATNTAGACCATTATAATCAGCAGTGGACAAGCNATACAAATGACTTCANTATTGCTTGNTATACAACCATTTACTGAAATTTATACNGCTTCATTTATTAAGGATATTTTTATGNAAAAAACTGAACGTTGCGCATTATTTATAGATGGGTCGAACTTTCACGCTACAACAAAATTNCTAAATATTGATGTTGATTATCTGAAATTATTACATTTTTTTCGTTCNAGAAGCACATTAATCCGAGCCTATTATTATACGGCATTACCAGATCCATCTGAACAGTCTCCGTTGCGTAAGCTAATCGATTTCTTGGACTATAATGGGTATATGATTGTTAGCAAACTCACCCGAGAATTCACTAATCATCAGACCGGCGAAAAACGCACCAAAGGTAATATGGACNTGGAACTGGCACTGGACATGCTAAAACTCGCTCCGCATTTAGACCACGCCGTTCTGTTTTCTGGNGACGGTGACTTCTGCCGTCTACTGGAAGAAGTTCAGGGTAAAGGTGTTAGGGTTACAGTTGTTTCCTCAATTAAGACGCATATGCTTTCTGACGCATTGCGAAGAAAGGCAGATGAATTTCTTGAACTTGATGAGATTGTCGCAAGCATAGCGCGCCAGTAAAAGAAATCTGGTTGGCCAATATGATTTTACCCAGTTTGTTGTTCGGGGGCATTCCAAGGAAAATTGTGATATGACAGATAACCAACTTGATTATGTTGCCCCCCTCACCTGCCGAAAATGTGCGCGATTAGCCGATTTTATTGACAGTCACCGTGAGCAAAAACCGGACTGGCATAATAATCCGGTGCCTTCATTTGGTCCAGTTACTGCATCCATACTTATTCTTGGACTTGCTCCGGGCCTGCGTGGAGCAAATGCTACAGGCCGCCCATTCACTGGTGATTTTGCTGGCAAAGTTTTATATGATGCGCTGATTAAAACAGGTTTTGCCTCCGGCATGTACCAAGCAACTGCAAATGATGGTTTGCGCCTGAATAATGTAAGAATTTCAAATGCTGTCAGATGTGTCCCGCCTCAGAACAAACCCAATGCGGCAGAAATTACGACCTGCCGGCCTTATTTATCCACGGAATTGGCCCAGATGAAAGAGCTGAAGGTCATTCTTGCCCTTGGCCGAATTGCGCATGAGACAATTTTACGTCACTTTCATTTACGTTTAAATAACTTCCAATTTCGTCATAATTATGTGCAGAGATTACCAAATGGTCTCTCTTTGCTGAGTTCGTATCATTGTTCACGCTATAATGTGCAGACAAACAGGCTAACTTTGGAGATGTTTGATGAGGTATTGACGCATCTGGGAGGTCTCACTTAACGTCCTCGCAGCAGACGTTGTTTTTGGCGCGACCAGTCACGATCCCTTTCAGCCTGACGTTTATCTTCTTTCTTTCGGCCCTTTGCCAACCCGATCTGAAGTTTCGCTAGGCCGCGGTCATTGAAATATAAAGAAAGGGGGACAAGGGTAACGCCCTCACGGCGAATTAANCCAAGTAAGCGGTTACGTTGCTTTCTGNTGACCAATAATTCACGCACCCGCTTTGGCTGGTGGTTNTCNCGCGAGGCAGGATAGACAGGAATATTTGCATTAAACAGAGCCAGCCGGCCATTATTATCACCCGCATATGATTCAGCAATCGAGGCACGTCCAGTTCTCAGCGATTTCACCTCACTACCGTGAAGAATGATTCCCGCTTCAAGGGTTTCTTCGATCTGATAATCGTGGCGCGCCCGCCTATTTTCAGCAATACGGCCTGTTGATATGGCCATTTAAGATGCCTTTCTGAGTTGGCAGCCCTGTTCTAATCGCCTACCTCAAGCCAGCCAAGTCCAACGCTTTGTCAACCGCTTGTTTTGAGCTGTCTGCAATTTCAACTAGAGGCATCCGCGTTGTTGCACCACAAAGCCCTAACCGCTCAGCCGCATATTTTACCGGCCCAGGACTAGTTTCACAGAACAATGCATCATGCAAGGGCATAAGCTGTTTGTGCAGAGCAAGGGCTCTGTTCTTATCATTTCCTTTAGCCCATGCCGTGTGTAGTTCTGAACATAAGGCTGGTGCAATATTGCTTACCACTGAGATACACCCATGGCCGCCTGCTGCCAAATAAGGCAGCACAGTCGCATCCTCACCTGAAAGCTGGCAGAAATCGTCACCAATCAAATTCAATAAGCGGGTTGGACGCGCGCAGTCAGCTGTGGCATCCTTTATGCCTGCAATGTTTGGGTGTTTTGCTAATTCGGCTAGAACATCGTCTTCAAGCCGCACAATAGACCGGCCAGGAATATCATAAATAATCACTGGAATAGATACTGCATCTGCTACAGCTGTAAAATGTGCTTTCAGCCCGTCTTGTGTTGGCTTGTTGTAGTAAGGTGAAACAATAAGCACCGCATCTGCACCAACAGCTTCTGCATGGCGAGACAANCGCACAGCCTCTTCTGTGCTGTTTGACCCCGCTCCGGCGATGACAGGCACCCGACCAGCTGCTGTTTTCACGCACAGTTCAATTACACGATCATGCTCCTCATGGCTCAAAGTCGGCGACTCACCTGTTGTGCCCACAGGAATCAGACCATGCGTGCCTTGTTCAATCTGCCAGTCAACCAATTTTTCAAAGGCACTCTCATCAAGCCTGCCATCTGGCGTAAATGGCGTCACGAGGGCGGTGTTGGAACCTGAAAATGGCAAATGTGTATAAAGGTCAGACATCAGATACCCTCAATAGAATTTGATTTATGAGTTACCATATATTTTGTTGCTGTTTGAAAATAGGCAGTTTTTTTACTGAAAACAAGTTTGCTTTCAATTAACCTTGTTTTTACTAAAAATCATGATTTTTCCTCTGGATAGAAGGCCCTTCTGAATGACAATATCCTTTCAGTCAATTTTGGATGCCGAAACCCGCATAGGCCCTTATAAAATTGTCACCCCGCTCCTTACCTCAGACAGGCTTAATCAGAAGTTGCCTTTTGATTTATTTGTCAAAGCAGACTGTCTCCAACGCACAGGTTCTTTTAAATTTAGAGGCGCCTGTAACGCTGTATTTTCACTCGGTGTATCGAATAGGCCTATCTTGGCTTATTCAAGTGGCAATCACGCACAAGCCGTGGCCCTTGCTGCTCGTTTGTCTGGGCGGAAAGCCACAATTGTGATGCCTGAAGATGCCCCTTTGGCAAAGATTGAGGGAACCCGGTCTTACGGCGCTGATGTTGTCTTATATGATCGCTACACGCAGAGCAGAGAGGAGATTGGTGCAAAACTGGCTAAAGAACAGTCAGCAGAGCTGATTCCCCCATATGATGATGAACGCGTGATTGCAGGGCAAGGGACAGCTGGCCTTGAAATAACTCAACAGCTGAACAGCCTTGAGCGAGAACTGGATATGTTTTTTTGTTGTTGTGGCGGAGGCGGGTTAATGGCTGGCACAGCCCTTGCGCTTAGTGAGCATTTCAAACAAGCCAAATTATACACAGTAGAGCCTGACGGGCTTGATGATACTGCACGCTCACTTGCAGCAGGCAAGCGGCAGACAAATGACCCTTCAGCCAGATCTATTTGTGATGCTATTGTCACACCATCACCGGGGCTGCTCACCTTTCCTATTGTACAGAGCAAGGCGGCTGGCGGCAAAGTTGTTACAGATGAGGAAGCTCTGTCTGCGATGAAAACCGCATGGGATTATTTCAAACTAACTGTTGAGCCGGGAGGCGCTGTTGCGCTGGCAGCATCNCTAAAGCAGGAAGTCATTGCCAGCCACACCGGCGACAAACGCAAGACTGTGGTTGCTATACTCTCTGGAGGCAACTGTGATCAGGATATATTTGCGCAGGCCCTCGCCACCCCTACTCTTATCTAGTCATCTGTTAGCTGCGCATACGGCTGGCATTACTGTCAAATAGAGGCTGTTTTTGCATCCTTGCAGAGAGCATTTCAGCGAGAAGCTCAACCGACCATCCATCTTCCTGTTCAGCTAGTTCAGTGCGCACATAGCCCATCGCCATAGACACGCCTGAGGCATGTGCATACCCGCCTGAGGTGACCCAGCCAGCAATTTCACCCTTATAGAAAATCGGCTCATCACCAATTACATCAGCATCCTTTGTTTCTAAAATAAAATTGCGCAAACGATATGCNCCNCCNGCTTGACTNGAAGCCTTTGCNGCTGCCTCTTTACCAATGAANTTAGAAGCCTTTTCAAAAGCACAGAAGCGCTCCAGCCCCGTTTCATTTGGATAATAAACCGGCCGAAACTCACGTGCCCAGCTGCCAAAGTTTTTTTCAAGACGCAGAGCGTTTAATGCCCGGCTGCCAAACAAGCCAATTTTGTAAATTTCACCAACTGCCATAAGATCATCAAACAGTCGGCGTTGATATTCAGGCTTTACCCATATTTCATAGCCCAGATCACCTGTGTAACTTATTCGGCCAACAAGTGCCGGAACCATTCNTAAATTCATGTCNCGGATAGCCATGAACTTAAAGGCTTCATGGCTGACATCTGCAGGGGTCAGGCAGGCCAGAACAGCACGTGACTGCGGACCAGCAATGGTCAGCCCGCACAAGCCCAACCCTTCTGATGTGATGACCACAGACCCGTTATCTGGTAAATGAGATAAAAACCAGCGCATATGATAATCTTCAGCAAGTCCAGAGCCAATCAGCAGATAAGAACCATCCTCAAGACAAGCTAGAGAAAAATCACCGATCACGCGGCCATCTTCTTTAAGCATGGGTGCCAAGGTCATTCGGCCGGGCCCAGGCAAACGGCAAGCAAGTATGTTGTCAAGCCATGCAGTTGCACCCTCTCCCGTGANCCTGTACTTCGCGAAGTTTGAGATATCTGCCAGACCNACTGACTGGCGCACTGTTTGCACCTCTTTGCCAACGTGTGCAAAATCGGTTGAGCGGCGCCAGGAGAACTCTTCTACCACCCCTGCTGGAGCAAACCAAAGCGGCATTTCAAGGCCAAAAGATGCTCCGAATTGTGCGCCGGCTGCCGACAGTCGGTCATAAATTGGTGTCGTGGCAAGCGGCCGGCCAGCTGTCAACTCTTCATTTGGATAACGAATTGAAAAGCGGCGCGAGTAATTTTCACGCACTCTGGCGTTGGTAAAACCCATAGTGGCATAGTCACCAAANCGGCTAACATCCATGGCCCAGACATCAAAGCCNGGGTCCCCATTTACAATCCAATTAGCCAAGGCCAGCCCCACACCCCCGCCTTGAGAAAAGCCAGCCATTACCGCACAAGCTGACCAGTAATTTGTCATGCCTTTGACAGGGCCTATTAGGGGGTTGCCATCAGGGGCAAATGTGAATGGTCCATTAATGATTTTACGAATACCTGCATTCTGAAATGCTGGAAAATGCTCAAAACCAACTTCCAGAGACGGGGCAATCCGGTCAATATCAGGCTCAAGTAACTCATGACCAAATGACCAAGGTGTTGTCTGTTCTGACCATGGACGACACGCTTTTTCGTAAGTGCCCATTAACATGCCACCACGTTCCTGGCGCAGATACAGCTCACCATCAAAATCAACGGCATGCAGCATTTCAGTACCTGACGTCTCGTTAAAGGCTTTNACCTCCGGCATGTCCTCAGTAAGAAGATACATATGTTCCATCGCAAGGACGGGCAATTCTAGNCCAACCATTCGGCCAATTTCACGCGCCCACAGCCCGCCGGCATTAACTATATGTTCAGCCTTGATCGCACCTTTAATTGTTTTAATTTTCCATGTGCCGTCAGCATCTTGCGACAAGGCATCTACCTTTGTCTGGGTTTCGACGATGGCGCCATTTTTGCGCGCCGCCTTTGCGTAGGCATGTGTAACCCCATATGGATCGCAATGTCCCTCGATGGGATCGTATAAGGCCCCAACAAACTTTGACGGATCCAATAAAGGCATCAACTCAGCCGCGCGTTTAGCAGTGATAATTTCAAGATCATCCATGCCCAAGTATTTGCCCTTGGCATAAACCCCTTTGAGCCAATCAAATCGCTCTTGCGTTGCCGCAAGCATCACACCCCCAGTCATATGTAGACCAATATCCTGACCTGACAGTTCTTCAATTTCCTTATACAAGCTGATGGTATATTGCTGCAGCTTTGCAACATTTGGATCACCATTAATTGTATGCATCCCTCCGGCCGCATGCCATGTAGATCCAGAAGTTAAGTCAGACCGTTCTACAAGCATCACATCTTTACAGCCCAATTTCGTTAGGTGATACAGAACAGATGTTCCAACAACGCCGCCACCAATGACGACTACTTTTGCCTGAGTTTTCATATTTATCTTGTTTCCCAATATTAGTCCTGTTAATACAGCCAGCTAGGCGCTTTTAATAAGCTGTTGGCGCGCCGCCTTCTTCAATGCGTTTTGCAACAAACTCCTGTAATTCTTCATTAATGGCAAGTTCTAGATGCGGCGGTTCATATTCGTGCAGTATTTGTTTAAATTGGTGATTTGCTCGGTCATGCGTCCAAAACGCGCCAGCTTCCTCCCAACTCTCAAAATTTGACCAATCCGAAAGCAACGGGCTGTAATAGGCAGACTTATACCGATCTTGAGTATGTGAACACCCGAAGAAATGGCCATCATGACCAACCTCTCTGACTGCTTCTAGTGCCAGTTCTTCATCATCAATTTTAATGCTTTGCTGCGTGTATATGATCTGCTGAAGCACTTCACAGTCGATTACAAATTTCTCAAAACTGGCTGTCAGGCCACCCTCCAGCCAACCAGCCGCATGATAAATCATATTAGACCAGCCCTGCTGACAAGCCTGAAGTGAAAATGAGGACTCCCAAATTGCTTGTGCATCTGGCGCATTAGCTGCATTGGCATTTGATGTCCGCAACGGTAGATTATAATATCGGGCCATTTGCCCTGAAATCTGCATCGCACGTACATATTCTGGCGTGCCAAACGCAGGTGCACCTGATTTCATATCAACATTACTTGTGAATGCCCCATAAACAACTGGCGCCCCTGGATTAATCGTCTGCAAAAGCGCAATTGCCGCTAAAGCTTCTGCATTCTGTTGCGTAATTGCCCCAACGATGGTCACAGGAGCCATCGCACCAGACAGAGTAAAGGGCGTGACCACNACNGGCTGNCCACGCCGGGCAAGCCTCATCGCCCCATCCAGCATTGGATAGTCATGCTTCAATGGNGATGTTGAATTGATATTAGTAAACATATGTGGNCTGGCATCAAATGCTTCGTGGCTAAGCCCGCTAGCAATCCGAACCATCTCCATTACATCCTCAATCCGCTCTTTGCCTAGCGAATAGCCATGCAAAACCTTATCTGTTAGGCAGAGCTTGTCATAGGTGCAGTGCAGATGCCGCACAGAAGGATGAAGATCAAGTGGTTCGACAGGATACCCACCAATGAAATGGATACAGTTATAGGCTTGGGATAAGCGAAGCAAATTCTGAAAGTCTTCACGCGTCCCGCTTCGCCGGCCTTTGTCATTATCCAACACATTTGGCGGCGACGACACCTGTCCAAAATTAAAATAATGTTCGCCTATTTTTAGGCTGTGTTCAGAATTACGTGGTGTAACTGTAAATTTACTGGGGGCTGTTTTGATTATTTCAGGTACCCACTGGCGGTCCATTTTCACAATTTTAGTGCTGCGATTCACATCACATCCTGCGGATGCCAGAATATCTAGCGCCTCATCATTAAGGAACATGATGCCAATGCTGTCTAATATATCCAGACTGGTTTCATGAATCGCCTCGATTTGGTCAGATGATAAAGGCGTTAGTGGAGGGTCCACATAACTAGGCTGAGTCCAGCTCAACTGGTTGGCCAGAGATGTCCGTGATCCAGATGATCTTCCCCGCCTTTTCGTGCTGCGCTCCTCTGCTTTTCCCATGACATTCCCCAAATAGCCATATCAAAGGCTAGGTGAGCTGCTTAGGGAAATTGTTTTAAACAGGACTGATTATCGCCTAGCCCCGCCATTGCCGTTAGCTCGCCGAGGCTGATAGCTCTCTGTTGCCACGCGGATCAACCCAACCAATAGTGCCATCAGACCGACGATGGAGCATGTTCAGACCCAGATGTCCTGCATTACGGAATAACAGACATTGGTCACCGCTTAATTCCAAGCGCATCACCGCCTGTTCAACGCTCATACTGTCAACTTCATAGGATAATTCAGCAATGACAGGCAAGGCTTCATCATCATTCTCTGCTGCACGCTCAGGCGTTTGATCTGTTCGCAACTGATGCACCTCAGCATAAATAGACGTGGGGGCTAATTGAATATCCTCAATAACCGGTGAATAAGTGTTGCGGTGATTTTTCAGCCGCCGTTTATAGCGACGCAGACGCTTTTCTGCATGTTCAGCCGCAGAATCTAGAGCTGCATGCGCATCACGAGCATAACCACTTGATTCAAGTTCAATACGTTTGGTCAGATTGATTCGGATTTTCACCTCAAAACCAGATTCAGATTTTGCAAGCGTTACAGCCCCACTAACGGCATTGGAATAATATTTTTCAACAATGGCAAGGAGTGTTTCTCCTGCATGTTCTTGAAACGCTGCCCCTGTGTCGACATTACGGCCGGAAATATTCAAAATCATGTTTAATGTACCTCCTTCGGACGTGATATATTCTGGTCCGAGGCACATAAACGCCTGAATAAGGGTGCCCAAAGGGCCTTTGGGCTAGTGGCGTTTTTTTGGCCACGACACCAATAGTTTATTGTGACAGGCTTTTCATATCGTGGCAAGTCATGAAAGAGTTTAGATTGTCGGAGTTGGCTGGCATTGCTCCTGACGGAAGCCAATCGACAAACGGCCACCAACGACATTATCAACACCATGAAAAGGACGCTGGTCTTCCTGCTCGACATAAGCAAGGCCAGGAGCTGGAAGGATCACAAGACGTCCTGGCTTATCAGGTACAACCTGGCGATCTGTGCCTTGACGATCTGAACAGACAAATAACTCAGACTGCCCATCGAGGGTTAGAATGAACACAAGATTACGATACCGCAGACCATCTTTATGAATGCCAATACCCCGCGAATGGGCAGGATAACTCTGCACGGCAAAATCATTAATCTTGACTTCAGATTCAAACAGGCCCNGACGCTCTTTTGCAATGNTTTTACAGGCCTGCTCCAGCATCTGTGCGACCAGCTTAAAGCTGTTNTTGAGCGGCGCAGGAAAGCAAATGGAAAAATCCTGATAAACATCNTTGCCNACAAGAGTTTGNGCCTTTCTGAANGGTAATGCACTTGCCTCACNCCGCAAAAGTTGNATTTCNGTTTCTGCAAAAAAAAGAGGGTTNGCAAAGNCAGCATCNTGTAATGAGTGAACCGCTTTTGCAAACACCCCNATACGGTTTTGATCAAGATGGAAATTATGCATNATCTNGAGCCGGAACAAACTCGACATTGTNCTTGCATGAACTACAGATAAGTCCTGATTTTCGACGATATCTTTCCACGGCAAAGCAACCATTNGGGCAGGTCATAATCCATCTAGCTTTNGTAAATGTNAGATTATGGCAACGCATCGCAGAACACCCGATCTCTCGGGCTTTACGCCTCCATANAGCATTGTGACCATGNCTAGGTCCAACAAGAGCATGNGCAATTTCATGCAANATTGTATCTTTGATATGCTCGAATGTAGCTTCACGNGCATAATGTCGCGACAAAGAGATTGTCTTTNTACTGAAATTGCATAAGCCNGCCCGNCGNCGCGCATGATCAAAACTGATGCGCCAGTTTTGCAATTCATGTTCTGCNAGCANTCTATGCGCTAAATCCATCACATCTTGAAGACGGCGCCTGGGCGCTNTTTGCTGTTGTTTGTTCANCTCCNCATCAGCTTTTGCCTGTATGACTGTCATTTTCTGCTGTCCATCACTTTTTNNTACTCCATTCAGCAACAGACTTAACNTCAACGCCAAATTGCAGCGCNGAANGATAGAGCAGTTCTNCTAAACTTTCAGCATAGCTGCGCGGTAAGAAAAGCAAATAAGCTGTGGCAGAGCTCTTCAGAATATGGACCGGCACGTGATGAAGTGCTGTCGCCAGAAATTTGCCCTTAGGGCAACTCAAGTCAACAGCACAGAACCGGTTAATTAGCCGCGATGCATCTGCGCCGCTTAGCCGCACTACAACCTTACTCCCTGTCAGATCCAACGGAAAATAATGCGCCAAAGCTTTGAAGAAAGTTTGCTCTCCACCCCGCTGCCGGACAAGCCAGAATTTTGTGAATTCAGGACGCAGCAATATCATATTGGAAGTGCGAGCAGACGAAGATATATCGGCTAGCTGGTCAATATTTATGAGTTGCATCAAGCTAGTTTGAAACCGGGGAATTTGATCTGGAAAAACAGCAAGCTGGACCAGCTGATAGCCCGTCAGTTCTTGCATGATTACCCCAGAACGGCCATCTTCATGTCTGCCCTGCTTACCAAGAACAAGAGCTGAGATGCCAGTTGTCATTTTATTTTTCTGCCGATTCATATTGGCTAGCCCTGCTGCCTCTCACTTGAGGGGTCAAACATGTGTGGCGACACAATCTCCGCCTCAGTAAACTGGCCTCTAACAGGATCAGCAATTATGACGGGCTTCCCCCGCCATGCATCCGCACCACCTGAAATAAAGCCAAGCCCAATATAATGGCCAAATACAGGCGAATGGGTGACAGCT
>PADU01000044.1 GCA_002700485.1 SAR116 cluster bacterium
TCAGTGTTTTTTGCAGGAGTTTCTCAAATGGCAGCCTTGATCATGAAACAGATGATAAAGTGGTGGCACAAATGACTCAGCACCCAGAGGGCAGACAGCCACTAGTGACGGTTGAAATGGTCACAGAATTTAATGCCTACGACATCTCTGAACTTTGTGACGCAACAGAAGAAGCGATTGATGCTGGTGGTGGCTTTGGCTGGCTGGCACCTCCTCCACGCACAGTTCTGGAAGATTATTGGCGCGGTGCGCTGCTCATTCCTAATGTGACCTTGTTTTTAGGAAAGTTGGATCATGTAATTGCTGGTTCATGCCAGATTGTTAGCCCACCCCGCAATAATGAGGCGCAGGCACTTGCATGCCAACTGAGGACTTTTTTTTTGGCCCCTTGGGCACGAGGCCACGGCCTTGCGGGAAAACTGGTTGCTGAGGCAGAGGATTTTGCTCTGTCAGAAGGATTTAAAATTTTGAATCTCGATGTTCGGGCAACACAGGACAGGGCTATCCGGGCTTTCCGACTACGTGGATACCAGCAATTTGGTACAAATCCGTTTTATGCTTATGTTGGTGATGAATTTATTCCTGGCCTGTACTTCAGTAAACTTTTGCAGACGCGATAACGTCTGTTTTCTTAACAGAAAGCACATTTATCTTATGATCACACTTTATCCAGCCATTGATTTGAAAGAAGGTCAGGTTGTCCGCCTGTTTCAAGGCGACTTTGATAAGCTTACAGTTTATGCTCCAGACCCAGGCGNACAAGCAAAAAAATTTGCTGATTCGGGGTGTAAATGGGTCCATGTTGTAGACCTCGACGGTGCTGTGGCTGGTGAAAGCCGAAACAATGTCGCTGTGAAAGATATCCTAAAAACTGGTGTGAAGGTGCAGTTGGGAGGTGGCATCCGAACAATGAAGAACATCGAGACATTGCTGTCTATAGGANTTAGTCGTGTCNTTCTGGGTACAGTGGCCTTGAAGGACCCTGAGCTAGTGAAAGAAGCGGCATCGTCTTTTCCAGGGCAAATTGCGGTTGGTGCAGATGCACGTGAGGGAATGGTTGCGGCTGAAGGCTGGCTTGAAACAAGTCAGGTTAAGACTGTTGAACTTGTTCGCCGTTTTGAAGATTGTGGCGTGGCAGCAGTTATTTTTACNGATATTACGCGCGATGGCGCATTGACTGGTGTGAATGCGCAAGCCACGTCAGATCTTGCGTCTGCTGTTTCTATCCCCATTATTGCGTCTGGAGGTGTGCGAGGGCTTGAAGATATTTCTGCCTGCGCAGCATTAGCGCATAAAGGTCTTGAAGGGGTGATCACAGGGAGGGCTCTTTACGATGGGCGTATTGAGCTGAAACAGGCCCTTGCCGCCGCTAAAGGAGAGCTATGTTAAGCGCGCGTGTTATACCTTGTCTTGATGTGCATGGCGGTCGTGTAGTCAAAGGTGTCAATTTTGTCAATTTAGTTGATGCAGGTGACCCCGTGGAACAGGCACGTATTTATGATGCCTCTGGTGCCGACGAGTTATGCTTTTTGGATATCACGGCAACCCATGAGGGTCGTGAGACAATTTATGAGGTGATTTCCCGGACAGCAGAACAATGTTTCATGCCGCTTACTGTTGGCGGAGGTGTGCGTAAAGTCAGTGATTTTCGCAAATTGCTTCTATGTGGCGCTGATAAAGTCTCTATTAATTCTGCGGCTGTTAAAGACCCCGGCCTGATTGCGCGTGCTGCAGACAAATTTGGTAGTCAATGCGTTGTTCTAGCAATTGATGCGCGATTAAATGAGACTGGTATGTTTGAAGTTACTACACANGGTGGGCGGCACCCTACTGGAATTGACGCGCTTATTTGGGCTGAACAAGCCGCCANCTTGGGTGCTGGTGAAATTTTGCTGACTTCAATGCGCGGNGANGGCACTCAGGATGGTTTCGATCTGCNACTCACACGNGCGGTTAGTGATGCGGTTAANATACCTGTNATCGCATCGGGTGGAGCCGGCCAGCCNAAGCACTTCGCACAAGNTGTACTGGAAGGACATGCCAGTGCTGTTTTGGCNGCATCTGTGTTCCATTTTGGACAATTTACAATNGATGAGGCAAAATTAGCAATGCAGGAAGCTGGCGTACCTGTGCGCCGCCTGAATTCTGATAAAGGCTGAGAGGTGAAAAGACAGATGGCAGATCAGATTAACAAAGTTGATCTCAGACATAGCCTTGACAGGCTTTATGACGTTATTGCAAGCCGCAAAAATGGGTCACCTGAAGACAGTTATACGGCCCAGCTGTTTGCAAAGGCACCTGAAAATCCGGCTCGTAAATTATGTGAAGAAGCAACAGAAGTCCTAATTGAAGCATTGAATCATAATAAGGTCAAATTAACCGCTGAATCAGCCGATTTGTTATATCATCTACTTGTGGTATGGGCGGCAGCCGACATTGATCCAAAGGATGTCTGGCAGGAGCTTGATCGTAGACAAGATACCTCTGGCCTTGTTGAAAAACAAAGTCGTCAGCTTTAATAAACAAAAACTTTCCAGTCTTAAGGAGACNAAAATGAGNCGACCTGCCTATGATGATCAAAATATATTTGCCCGCATTCTGCGCGGTGAAATCCCCTGTGATAAGGTCGATGAATGCCCACACACACTTAGTTTTTCAGATATTCAACCACAAGCCCCTGTTCATATTCTGGTAATACCAAAAGGTTCCTATGTGGACATGGCTGATTTTGCAGCACACGCTCCAGCGGAGGAACAGGCTGCATTTGTAGCGGCGCTGGGTCGTGTGGCCCACCAGGCAGGCGTTACAGAAACAGGGTTTCGCCTGATTGCCAATACAGGACAAAACGGTCATCAGGAGGTCCCTCATCTGCACATGCATATTCTCGGCGGTGAGCCCCTTGGACCGATGTGCCCACGCCCTCGCTGATGCTACCACATAATCCAATATCAAATTAATTTATCTGAAACTAAGGAAGACATTGCTTTAGAGTTGGAGCGGCAGGCTTTCTTTGGCGATGGAAAAACACAGCCTATCCACTCGTTGTTTTAACATAATTATAGCTGATTTAGTGATGGTTGGTCAGTTATTATGCTTGGTATCCGGTTTCACTGAGCCATTTGTATAATGATTGACGAGTTTCTCTTCAACGACTTCCCAAAGTTGGGTTGCACAATTTATACCTGTGAAACGATGTATTTCCCGTATGCCTGTTGGCGATGTGACATTTATTTCTGTCAGATAATCGCCAATAACATCGATACCCACAAAAAGTAATCCCCTCTGTCTCAATTCAGGACCAATTCGTTCACAGATGTGGTAATCGCTTTCAGAAAGTTCAACATGACATGCAGTACCCCCAACATGCAAGTTTGACCTTGCTTCACCATCTTGTGGGATACGGTTGATAGCGCCCGCAGGCTGGCCATCTACCAAAATTATTCTTTTATCTCCCTTTCTGACTTCTGGAAGAAAAGCCTGTGCCATTATAGGCTCGCGGCTTTGTGAGAAAAACATTTCAAGCAAGGCATTTAAATTCTGATCGTTAGGCTGAAGTCGGAAAACTCCTGCACCACCATTCCCATAAAGAGGTTTTATAATTATGTCCTTGTATTTTATTCTGAATGCGCGAATTACATTCAAATCACGGCTGATCACAGTGGGTGGCATAAGGTCGGCAAATTGGGTTACAAGAAGTTTTTCTGGTGCATTTCGTACCTCGGCTGGATTATTTACCACTAAGGTTTTTGCGGGCAACATTTCCAACAGATGTGTTGAGGTGATATATGCCATATCAAAGGGTGGGTCTTGACGCATCAAAACCACATCCATATCAAGTAACTGCCGCTTTTCCAGCGCACCTGTCTCAAAGAACTTTTCAGAATCATCAAATAATGTCAGAGCTTGTCCGCAGGCAGATATTTGCCCCTCCTCATAGCTCAGCTGGTCAGGAGTATAATACCATAAATGATGACCTCTTGCCTGGGCTTCCAGCCCGAGCGCAAAACTTGTATCAACTATGATATCCAGTTTTTCGATCGGATCCATCTGGATGGCCACATGTAAAGGCATTTGATTTCAGTCTCGTTTGTCAGTTGACAAAATGATGTAGTTGACCACCTTTTTAGCAAAACGGAGCGCTTGAGCATGCGTTATCACACGCTCACGCTCTTTTTCATTTGCCGCAACACCCGACAGATAGACAATGCCGTTTACAACATCAATTGAATAATTCAATGAAGAAATTTCTTGATCACCAATAAGAGCAGCACGTAATTGCGCACTGGCAGCCAAATCTTTTGCTGTGGTTTTTATAGATTTATCGCCAACAAGTTGGATCTCATTTATCACTTCTTTTACGCCCTTGATTTCCCATGCTAGACGCGTCGCCAGAATTTTTTGATCCTGGGTGTCCAGCTTGCCTGTCATTAATACGGAACCATTGCTCACAGAGCTCTCAACTCCTGTAACAAAAGAAGCATCGTTCTTAATGAATTTATCTGTCAGTTTGGCTTCAATCACTGTATCTGAAACAGATGTTGAAAACCCTTTTTCTGTTGTCGAGGCAGCCACGGCAGCGGTGCCAAGACCGACTGCGGTTTCAATACAGCTTGTCAGGGCAAATGATGACAAAAGGAGCATGAAGCTGGGGATCAAAAACTGTCGAAACATAGGTGTTAAGTCTTTCTGAGGATAGCGTTAGCCGTAGTTATCTGGCCATGCTCATCTGGTTTGCGTTGCAGAATATAATTCCTAATTATTTACAGCAACTCTGTGGCTTTGCCAAGCTCCAAGCGGTCTTGAAACTACATCTTGGATATGAAATCTTTTTGTTAGATCTCATATTTGGTGAAATATGAGCCACCTTCTCCAAAGACTAATTACTGATTTAATTTGTATGGTGCTTCAGGGCAGAACTGCAGTATAAGCTAGTCTTCGGTCTCCCGTCTGGGCTTAAAATGGTGTTCCCAAAAAGGTGTCATAGTGCAATTCATACTTTACGTTTGATTTTCTATTTTGGATATACACATGCTCTATGCACCGCTTTTACTTATTGACAAGGCGAGCTGATATATCTGTTTGCGAGGCAGCCCGGACAAATCTTCTACTTCCTCTACTGCATCGCGCAAGCTCATCTTGTGCATGCGCGCGCGAAGCAGTTCGCTTATTTTTTGAATACTGACCTGAGAGGCATGTTTATCTGCACCGTCCACCACTAAAACCAGCTCACCCTTTAAAATAGTGGCACCCTCAAACTGTTTAGCCAGATCAGCTAGCATGCCCCGATAAAGTGTTTCGTGCAGCTTTGTAAGCTCACGCCCAATAACACAATATCTGTTGCCATAGATTCCAGCCATCATTTTGAGGGTTGCGACAAGCCTTTTTGGGGTTTCGAACCAAATCTGCGTCATTGTTAAAAGGCGACTTTCCTCCAGTGCATCTCTGGCTGCTTTTTTCTTTTGAGGAACAAAACCCTGGAATGAAAATCTATCGCTAGGCAGTCCAGAAAGGGTAAGGGCTACAATAGGGGCTGTCGGACCTGGCGCAGCTGTAATAGGGATATCATTTTCTAGGCATGCTGTGACTAGTTTGTATCCCGGGTCTGAAATCAAGGGAGTTCCTGCATCACTGGCTAAGGCAACTTGTTGGCCTGCTTTCATGACATTAATAAGTTTCGGTCGCACCCTGGCTCCATTGTGATCATGATAGGCCCATAATTCTGCTGAAGATGAAATGCTCAGTAGACTGAGTAGCTTGCGCGTTTGGCGCGTATCCTCGCAAGCGATAATATCTGCCTGCGCCAGCAAGTGTGCCGCGCGCTGTGTGATATCTCCTAAATTACCTATTGGTGTTGATATAATTATCAGCATTGGTTCTCACTTTGTCTTAGAGCCCTGTCTGAAACCTTCATTAATTGTTTTTATTTTCTCTTTGCCACAATTGTGACATAGCGGCATTATAGACGAACATGAAAGTTGGGCTGTCAACAGGATATTTTTCGTTTATGTTTAAAAGCAACAGAAAAACGAAAATCTACAACTTCGTGGTGGTTGTGGGTTGCTTAATATTATTGACTTCCTGTCAGCCATCTACGCCGCCTGTTCAGACAACAGCTGAGNGAGCAACTTTGCGGGATAGGTCCGTCCCCCAACCTAAGCAGGCAGATGTGCCTGATATTGTTGGGGACCTTATTGATCAAGTTGAAGAAGAGCAAATCACACAAATTGAGGAAGTTGNATTGGTTGCGAACAGGCCTGCTGTATCTTTGCCTGTTGACGATGTGCGAAGCCGCCTTGCTGAAGAGGCATTGAATGCGGCACTTGGCCTGTTAAAGACAAATCAGCCAACAGATTTGTCGCCAGCCCAATCTTTCAGTTTGCCTCAAAAATCTGTTAATAAGTTGCGAGTTGGTTTTTTATTGCCCTTCTCAGGTAACTTCGAAAATCTGGGCAGAGATATAGCTGGTGGTGCTGAAATGGCGTTGTTTCAGATACAGGATCCCGAAATTGATATTGTTTTTTTTGATACAAAAGGTGGCCTACAGGCAGAACAGTCTGCGCGTGAAGCTGTTGCATCAGGTGTGGATATTGTTGTTGGTCCTTTGTTCACGTCAGCTGTTCAAAAAGCACGTCCAATATTAGCTGCTTCGTCTATTCCGGTTCTTGCACTTTCAAATAATGTCCAGTCAGCCTCACCAGGGAACTGGGTTTTAGGTTATCTGCCAGAACAACAGATTGACCATTTATTGGGTTTTGCTGTTGGTAAGAACAAGACAAGGATTGCTATACTGGCATCAGAAGATCCCTTTGGGAGACAAATTCTTGGGCATGCTGTTAAACGACTTTCCCAGTTTGGTTTGCAGCCNNCGCAGACCACGGTNCTCACTCCAGCCGTTCTGGCTGATGATGACAGTTTAAAAGANGCCATAAAAATTTTTAGCCGTTATAAAAAGCCAGAAACAGATGGGGACCCTTTGCCTGAACCAGCATATGACGTGCTGATTTTAGCGGGGCAGCCAGATTTTATATTACGCACNGCCCCTGTATTNGCTTTTTATGATCTTGATCCTGAAAGAGTGACTTATCTAGGAACGGATTTATGGACTAGGGCGGATCTAGTCAGTGAACCGTCATTGCAAGGCAGCNTCATCACNCAAGCAAGTCTGCCGCNGTCAGGAGGGTTTGAAAAGCATTGGCAGTCTGTGTTCAACAAGCCCTCAAATACTCTTGTGCGCCTTGGTTTNGATGCCTTTGCGNTAATTGCTTTGACCAAACAGGAGATGACTCAAAAAGTAACNAAATNAGCCTCAACACAAATGCGGACTAAAGATATAGATTGGCGTGCTAGCTTGATTCGCAAGCAAGGCTTTCAAGGATTTAGTGGTCAGTTCAATTTATTGCCTGATGGACGTAACCAACGTGAATATGAGCTGTTTCAGATCAGCAATAATAAAATCAGCTCTTTTCAGCCTTGAGTTCATTTTCTGGCACATCCAACAGTCGGGACAGGATAGTGTTTAGCCGCAACCGCCCCTGCAGAGTTGTTCGCACAGCACCGTTATTTTTTTCCAGCCACCCTTCTTGGATAAAAATATTCAGCCAGTCCTGATGGAGGACAAAACGTTCACCACCAAATGCTGGCGGCGGAGTCATAGGCCTGCCTTCACATAAGCGCAGGCCCATCATCCAATATTCTTCAAAGCTTTGATACATGGTCTCTATAATTTGTGTTTCACAGCCATGACCCTTTTTAGTAACATCTGAAAGCCAGCCATTAGGGCTTTTCCTATTTGCCATATGAAAGCGTCCTTTAACTGTTGTTATTCGTCCATGTGCGCCTGGTCCGATTGCCAGCCAGTCACCCGCTTTCCAATAATTCACGTTATGCGCAGAAGCCTGCCCAAGTTTGGCATAATTTGAAACCTCATAAGCATGAAGGCCAGCCTTTCCCAACACCTCTTCTGTCACCAAATATAAATGGGCAATGGCATCATTATCTGCGGTCAAAACATCGCCTTGCCGGGATCGGGTATGAAATACGGTTCCTGTTTCAATGGTTAGCTGATAGCAGGATATATGCCCCAGCTCAAAGCTTAGGAGACTGTTAAGTTGTTCTGTCCAATTTGCAGTTGTCTGTTCTGGTAAGCCATAAATCAGGTCAGCGGATACAGAAGGAAAATGTTTTTTGGCAGCAGCAATAGCAGACAGGGCCTCTTTTGTATCATGTTCTCTACCNAGAAATTTTAGCCCAGTTGCATCAAGTGACTGTATNCCAATAGAGACACGGTTTATGCCGGCATGCGCAAAGGCGCTTAATTTTTCNGTCTCNACAGAAGTTGGATTCATTTCTGCCGTAATTTCGATATTATCTGCTATTTTGAATAGGCTTGNTGCACAATCTATGATGTCAGCTGTNATCTGGGGGGGCATTAATGAGGGTGTCCCNCCCCCAAAAAAAAGACTTTTCAATTCGATGTTTNTGNGNTCGACTGAAAAGTCNTNAGCAGCTTGCNTTGCCCTTAAGTCTANTTCTGCTAGGAGCGCCCANTTCCAAGCGTCGGTGTCAACTGTCTCTGCCACATGAGAATTGAAGTCACAATAAGGGCATTTTGCCAGACAAAATGGCCAATGCACATAGAGACTGAGCGGATANTTTTTCAAGTTCAGCTTTTTAGGCATGCGCTGAGNANTTGGGTAAANGCATCCGCACGATGGCTCATTGCATGTTTANCTGATGGGTTCATTTCGCCAAATGTCTGCTGGTGGCCAAGTGGCGTGAAAATGGCATCATATCCAAAGCCATTTTGACCTCTGGCTGGCCAGGTGACGTTGCCTTTGACCCGCCCTTCAAAACGTTCTGTGTGACCATCAGGCCAGGCAAGTGCCAATGCACAAACGAATGAACAGCTTCTATCTGGATTGCTACCAAGAAGCAGCGCTTCACNCACACGGCGCATAGCATGGTCAAAATCCTTTTCAGGNCCTGCCCAGCGNGCGGAATAGATGCCNGGGGCACCGCCAAGAGCATTNACNACAAGACCTGAATCATCTGCCAATGCGGGCANTTGAGCTGCTTTTGCAGCAAGCTCTGCCTTTAAGACAGCATTTTCAATGAAAGTCTGGCCGGTTTCCTCTGGCTCATCTAGCCCCAGCTCNNGCGCTCCAACAANNTCAATCTCCAGCGGGCGCAGCAAATCAGCAATTTCAACGACTTTGCCTTGATTGTGACTGGCAATCACGAGTCTATCCTTATGACTCAAAACTCGGCTCATCTTACAATACAGTCCTGCTATAAAAATATTCAGTTTAACTGCTCAGGCTGGTCGCAGCTGGCGTGATGTGCTCAGTTGCAGCGAAAATAACGCAGCGCAGCCGTTTTGGGCAAGACTGAGCATGTGGCTGAACTGTTCTGGTGTGAAAGGTGTNTGTTCAGCNGTGCCCTGAATTTCAACNATTCCACCGGTTGCTGTCAAAACGAAATTCGCNTCTGTATGGGCGCTGCTGTCTTCATCATAATCCAAATCCAGAACAGATCCCGCTTCTGTTATCCCGCAGGACACGGCGGCAACTTGATCACGCAGCAGAAAGCTGGAAACCGCCCCTTTTTGGAGAAGCAGCTCACTGGCAAGTGACAANGCTANCCAGGCACCTGTGATCGAAGCCGTTCGGGTTCCGCCATCAGCCTGAATAACATCACAGTCAATTTTAATCTGGCGTTCACCAAGAGCGCTTAGATCTGTGACAGCCCTCAAAGATCTTCCGATCAGACGCTGAATTTCNTGTGTTCGGCCAGACTGTTTGCCTNTCGCAGCTTCGCGNTCCATGCGTGAATGTGTCGCCCGTGGAAGCATNCCATATTCAGCTGTTACCCANCCTTNCCCGGTTCCCCGTAGAAAAGAGGGCACGCGTTCGTCAANNGATGCTGTGCATATCACATGTGTTNGGCCAAACNTGATCAGACAGGATCCTTCCGCATAAGGTGAAAAATGGGGCTCAATACNGACTGGCCGCATTTGATCTGCTGTACGGCCGGAAGGACGGAGAGAAGTCATTTTACGCTGCTGCCTTTANTGTGTGCTGTCTGCAGNAAAATTTTGCAGCAGAACAAAACACGGTTATGTTAACATTTAAANGTCATAACATAGCTACAGAAAATAAGGTATCCCCATGACCTCACTTCCTGTTTTGGAAATAACCAAGCGAAGTCAGGAAATTTTCAACATCATTGTCAATAACTACCTTGAGACAGGAACGCCTGTCGGATCAGGTGTGATTTCATCTCATCCAGAGATTGGATTATCATCGGCATCTGTTCGGGCCATTATGGCAGAGCTTGAAGGTGCGGGATTGTTATTTTCACCTCATACATCNTCAGGTAGGCTACCTACACATGCTGGTTTGCGTNTGTTTGTTGATGGGTTGATGGAATTGGGAAACACTCTTTCGGTAGACAGTGCGGNAAAATATGAACCGTTGGCTGTAGGTGANGGGCTNTCTGTGAATCAGGCGTTAGATAAAGCAAGTCTTGCCTTGTCCGGTTTGTCGAAATGTGCAGCCCTTGTTATGGCTCCAAGTGTCGATTTATCTGTAAACCATATTGAGTTTGTGCCCGTTCAGGACAGGAAAATTCTGGTAATTCTCGTATTCTCGAATGGACATGTTGAGAACCGGCTGATTGAAATGCCCGCTGGTATTCCTCCTCATTGTCTTATTGAAGCGTCAAACTACATGAATNGTCATTACAANGGAAAACCTCTTTCATCAATCGTCCAACTGGCTGATCAGGATCGGTTGCANCATAAGGCAGAACTNGACATTTTAACTAGTGATTTAATCGAGCGGGGTCTGGCCAGCTGGTCTGACGAAGACGCAAGTGATGAGGCGTCATTGATCCTGAATGGGCAGGCCAATTTGCTTCAGGATGTCAAAGTTGTAGATGATTTAGCGCGGGTCCGCATGTTGTTTGATAAGCTGGAGATGCGAAGCCATGCGACTCAGCTGATGCAGTCTGTCATTTCAGCAGATGGCCTACAAATATTTATTGGCTCTGAACATGATTTATTCTCTNAAACAGGCTGTTCGGTTGTTCTGTCACCNTACCGGAACGCCGATAGAAAAATTATTGGTGCGGTTGGCGTCATTGGACCGCGTCACATGAATTATGCGCGCATAATTCCGATGGTGGATTACACAAGCAAGGCTATTGCCCGATTCCTCAGCTAGGTGCCAACATAGCCTTGAAATAGCTTGAAACAAAAGCGTAGTCAGGAATATGCAGAAAAATTGCATCAAGCCATTCCCGACTGATCAAGCCCTCCTGTGCTGCCATGACCGACACGCTGACGATAAAAAAACCAAAAAAAACGAAAGCGAGCCCCGTTCGCACTCCAATAGCCTGTCTGGCATTAAAATAGCCTGCCTCTGAATGATAAAGCTCAACAATTTCGTTTTGCAGCTTAGGGAGTGGGGCGTGGCAGTCTGGGCAGTACAGAGGGAATTTGCCCTCGACAGTTGATTTGTGGATGTTCTTATCGAGTGAAGTGTCGCGGCCACAATCTGAACAACGCAGCTCTATTTGTCGGGATAGGGTTGCTGGCGAGGCAACAACAGGCACATAATAGTGTTGATGGCAGTGATGACAGGCAACTGGCCAGTCACTAGCATATTTTAAATTCTCAGGAACTACACCAACGACCTGACAATGAGGACAGGCAACTTTAATATTCATTTCGGCTTTGTCCGTTTTGCGGTAGACGGTCTTTTTGATGTGGATTTGCGGGCGGCTTTTTCTTTAATTTTTTTNGATTTTTTTGCTNNTTTTCTTTGCTTTGGGCTTGTTTTTTTAGCAGATGTGTTTTTGTTAGCGTGCATTCGAACTNCCAAACGCCGTTCAATTTCANCNTCGATCAAATTAGCTAGATGTTTGGCAAATGTTTGCTCTGTGGATTTAACCTCCAGTTCATCTGGAAGCACTGAAGTGGGCGTGTTTGTGCTAGCTGTATCAGGGTCTGAATTTTCCTGTGCCGAGGCTTCTGGCCGCTCAAGTTTCTGATTATTTTTGTTCCCAGCAGCGATAACGGCCTGTCTGATCTCTAGAAATGGATTGGCCTCCTGCTCTTTGTCTGAATCTGTTTCAGCAGCAATTTTGGTGCGGTTATCATCCGCAAAAGCTGCATGCAAACGCCCGGTCAGCACAATATCATCATACTCACTTGCTCCTTCTTCTTGGCCTATTTGCACAGGCAAGCTTCCGATAATAGGAACGTCTCTGAGATTGTGACACCGCAAGCCATCTGTATTTCGGCGAACTGTGTGGCTGGCTTGCTCATATAGACTTTCTATCGACGCCATAACAAGATTATCATTGAAAGGTTTTTGCTTCATAAAACAGTCTTTATTGAATTCCTCTTCAGGAGACAGTTTAAAAAAAAACATAAAAAATGTCCAACCTCTACTTGGCATCTGGGGGTTTCGTTCCCACATCTTTGATCGCCAATCCAAATTTACTAGTGTATCTAGAGTCGACCTGCTGTTAGGCAGGTTCTGTTTTTGAAAGTGAAATGGCGTTAAAGAATGAGGGTCAATATGACAAGTAGCACAGATAAAGCTGAGCCAACGAAGCCTGAATCAGAACAGGACGATTTTAGTCAGGCTGACCAGCCTGAGGAAAGTCATGCTTCAGATAGCAACACACTTAAGACCAATCCCATTGAAAACGAGGCACCACTGGAGTCCTCATTTGATTCAGATGATGGTGCTGACCCGGACCCTGAAGAAGAGGAGCTAAGAAACCAGCTTCTTCGGGCGATGGCGGATAACGAGAATTTAAGGAAACGAACAGAGCGAGAGGTGACAGCAGCAAAAAAATATGGACCTTTTTCTTTTGTTCGCGACTTGCTTGCTTCTTTAGACAATTTGGAAAAAGCAATTTCCTTAATCCCTGAAAATAAAGACCAGATGGACGAAACGTTAAAAAACATTTTGATTGGTGTTGACATGACTGGTCGTGAGTTTGCGTCTGTTTTAGAGCGGCACGGGATTAGCAAAATCAATCCTGAAGGCGAAAAATTTGATTACAATTTGCATCAGGCAATGTTTGAGGTGCCAACAAATGAAGTGGAGCCAGGAACAGTTGTTCAGGTCGTACAGCTAGGCTATCTGCTGCATGATAGGTTAATACGTCCAGCCATGGTTGGCGTATCCAAGGCAGTAGAGCCTGAAACTTCAGCATCTGCTGAAGACTGACATGCTGGTTCGCAACTTTCGGGCTATTGTTAGAATTTGCCCGCCTCTTGCAACGGTTAAAACAGTTCTTATATAAATCGTGCATTTATTTTGTGCGGCTCTAAGTGAAAATTTCTAGAATCAAACTTAAGAAGGACATGAGGAAATGGGAAGAGTGATAGGTATTGATCTGGGAACAACAAATTCTTGTGTTGCGGTCATGGACGGGAAGGACACGCGCGTTATTGAGAACGCTGAAGGGTCTCGTACTACTCCATCAATGATCGGTTTTGCGGACGATGGGGAGCGTCTTGTTGGGCAGCCCGCTAAGCGTCAGGCAGTGACCAATCCGGAGAAAACAATTTTTGCTGTTAAGAGATTAATTGGACGCCGTGCGGATGACCCAGCAATCAAAGAATTTTCTGACCTGGTGCCTTACGAGGTCAAGCCGGCAAAAAATGGTGATGCATGGATTGAGGTTGATGGCGAAGAATACTCACCATCTCAAATGTCGAGCTTTATTTTGAGGAAACTTAAAGAGGATGCTGAGGCCTTTTTGGGTGAAGGTGTTGATCAAGCTGTGATTACAGTACCGGCTTATTTCAATGATGCTCAACGACAGGCCACAAAGGATGCTGGTAAAATCGCCGGGCTTGAAGTATTGCGGATCATCAATGAGCCGACAGCAGCGGCCCTTGCTTATGGATTGGACAAAAAGGAAACGGGTACTATTGCAGTATTTGACCTAGGGGGCGGCACGTTTGACGTGTCCATTCTTGAGATAGGTGATGGCGTATTTGAGGTAAAATCAACAAATGGTGATACCTTCCTTGGCGGCGAAGATTTTGACCAGGTCGTAATCGATTTNCTAGCAGATGAGTTCAAGGCTGAACAAGGTATCGATTTACGCTCTGATANGATGGCTCTGCAGCGNCTCAAAGAAGCTGCNGAAAAGGCAAAGATTGAGCTATCCAGNACATCACAAACAGAAGTCAATCTACCNTTCATCACTGCCGACCAAACAGGGCCTAAGCATTTGAATGTGAAAATGAGCCGCTCAAAGTTGGAACAGCTTGTCGACAAGCTCGTCAAGCGTTCTCTTGATCCATGTAAAAAGGCATTAAAGGATGCGGGTGTCTCAACTAGCGAAATCGATGAGGTGATTCTAGTTGGTGGCATGACAAGAATGCCAAAAATTATCGAAACTGTAGAAAAATTTTTCGGCAAGGAGCCGCATCGGGGTGTAAATCCTGATGAGGTTGTTGCCAGCGGGGCGGCAATACAGGCAGGGGTGCTGACTGGTGATGTGAAAGACGTCCTGCTTTTGGATGTGACACCCTTATCATTGGGAATTGAAACGCTTGGTGGTGTGTTTACGCGTTTAATTGAACGCAACACAACAATTCCAACAAAGAAAAGTCAAGTTTTTTCAACAGCTGATGACAATCAATCAGCCGTGACNATTTCTGTTTATCAGGGCGAACGTGAAATGGCATCTGATAATAAGCTTCTCGGGCAGTTTAATTTAGAGGGTATACCTTCGGCGGCTCGTGGAGTCCCACAAATTGAAGTAACCTTTGACATTGATGCAAATGGCATTGTTAAAGTCAGCGCCAAAGATAAGGCAACTGGAAAAGAACAAGCTATTAGCATTAAAGCATCTGGTGGACTTGATGATAACGAGATTGAACAGATGGTTCAGGATGCCGAAACTTATGCTGAACAGGATAAAGAACGCAGGGAAAAGGTTGAGACCCGTAATCAGGCCGAGGCCTTGGTGCATGGNGCACAGAAATCCTTAGATGATTTGGGTGATAAAGCAGACTCTGCAATGAAGGCTGATGTGGAAGCTGCAATTGGTGAACTTAAGACAGTCCTGGAAGGGGAAGATGACCAGCAGATTTCAGAAAAATCTGAAGCGTTGTCAGCCGTATTAATGAAGCTGGGNGAAGCGGCCTATCAGGGTGAACANGNTATGGCCGATGCGCAAGCTGATGATCCGAACACGAGCCAAGATAATGATGATGTGGTGGATGCCGAGTTTGAAGAGGTTGATGATGANAAAGANGCTAAGAAAGCCTGATCTCATCTGGATNTAAAATAGCNGAAGCACCANCAAAACATTCNTAATAGTCTGAAAATGCAGGGCAGAACCGATTAATGTCGAAACGTGATTTCTATGAGGTTCTGGGCGTCAACCGGGACGCAGATGATAAAACCATTAAGTCAGCTTACCGGAAGCTCGCAATGGCTAATCATCCTGACCGGAACCCAAATGATGCCGCGGCAGAAGAGCGTTTCCGTGAGGCCAGTGAAGCTTACGAAGTGCTAAAAGACAGCCAGAAGCGAGCCNCTTATGATCAACTNGGTCATGCGGCTTTNGAACAGNCAACTGGTGGAGGTGGTGNGGGCTTTGGCGGCTTTGGTGGCGGTTTTTCAGATATTTTNGAGCAAATGTTCTCTGAGTTTTCTGGCGGCCAGTCCAGAGGTGGTCAGTCTCGNCATGGTGCAGATTTGCGCTATGATTTGGATATTGACNTAGATGAAGCGTTTTCAGGATGTACNAAGGATATCGTTGCTGATATTTCTGCGACTTGTGAGCTTTGCTCCGGAAGCGGTGCGGAAAAAGGTAGCCAGCCTGTTACCTGTTCTGGGTGCGGTGGACGCGGTAAAGTGCGCGCTCAGCAAGGCTTTTTCACTGTNGAGNGGACCTGTCCGTCCTGTCAGGGTGCGGGTGAGACNATTTCCGATCCNTGCCGGTCNTGCCGGGGACAGGGCCGGGTNGAAAAATCTGAAAATTTGTCTGTGAATATTCCTGTAGGTGTTGATTCTGGAACAAGGATTCGCTTGTCTGGCAAAGGAGAAGCAGGGTTACGTGGTGCGCCTGCGGGCGATCTTTATATTTTNGTGAATGTGAGNACACATTCGATTTTTGAGCGTGAGGGCAGTCACTTATTTTTGCGTGTACCTGTACCCATGTCGACAGCTGCTCTTGGCGGGTCAATTGAAGTGCCAACATTGGCTGGGCGCATGGCCCGTTTGCAGATTGAAAAAGGAACACAAACTGGANGGAAATTCCGNATGCGNGGAAAAGGCATGCCTGCNCTGCGGGGATCGGGGCAAGGGGATCAAATTGTTGAAATTCAGGTTGAAACTCCGACCAATCTGACAAAGAAGCAAGCTGAATTACTGGCTGAATTTGAACAGGCGGGCGATGCCAGTCCTCAGACCACCAGTTTTCTTAACCGGGTGAAAAAATTGTGGTCCTGAACGGGCTTTCCTGTTTGTCTCCTCGCATCTGNCTGGCTTTTAAGGGTGCAGATTGATACAGTGTGGCTGTTCATGACGTTTTGGAGCCCAGACTGTACCCCCAAACATAAGGAGCAGAAAAGATGGCAGGANAAATCACCAGAATTGCCCTTCCTGGCGCAGCAGGCAGAATGGGGAAGATGATCAGNGNCCTTGTCGCCGAAAAGGCTGAATTCGAAATCGCAGCTTTAACAGANCATAGTGATCATCCGCTTGTGGGCTCTACTANAGATGGGGTCTTCCTGAGCNCCGATGCAGATNTACTTGGCCTNGGAAAAGGGGGAGTGATTGTTGATTTTACCCGTCCNGAAGCAACNTTGNTNCACATTGAAATTGCCCGCAAAACCGGAACGGCGATGGTCATNGGCACAACTGGNTTCACAAACGAACAGGAAAAGGCGCTGTCCCGGGCTGCAGCTGANACTCCTATTGTATATTGTGCGAANACCTCTGTTGGTGTAACGCTTTTGGCTCAAATTGTGCGNCAGGTTNCTGGCCAACTGGGGCAAGACTGGGACATTGAAATTGTTGAGACGCATCACAAANAGAAAATTGATGCGCCATCAGGGACTGCACTTGCTCTTGGCCGGGCAGCGGCTGACGGTCGGANTGTGAACCTTGATGAGGTACGGGACAGCGGCCGTGACGGGGTGACAGGTCANCGAAGACAAGGGGATATTGGTTTTGCAGNGATGCGAGGCGGTGATGTTGCTGGGGANCATNCAGTTACTTTTTTTGGTCAGCAAGAGCGCATAGAGCTGACACATCGGGCAGGAAGCCGGGCTATCTTTGCCCGTGGGGCACTACGTGCTGCTGCATTTGCCTCTGCACAGACCCCCGGTCTGTACAGTATGGATGATGTGCTTGCCTGAGCCTTTTCTTCAAGTTTCTGCAATTTTGGAATCATAACGCAAACGCGCAAAGGCTTCATTCAGGGCAACCGCTAAAGAGGGCTTTTCTGCAGGAGGCATGAATGCCCCGATCTCCAGCTTATTTGCATGATGCCGCAGGTACAGACGGCACCTCTTTTTTTCTTTTGTGTCCAACTCAGCTTTTATCCAGACCCCGTTCAGGCAAATGGTTTTTGAACGGCCTCGCCAGTCTGTTCTTATGATATCTACCTGCTGTGGCGTAATTGCCACTGTTTCCACAAGCTGTCCTGATCTGTAGTTCCATTTAAAGGCATACCAGACAATAAAGATCTCTAGACCCAGAAATCCTAGAACAGGCCATGCTCCAATTAGATAAAAACTCAGCCCTATTAGGCTCATTAGACTGGCCAGNACAGCTATGAGGATACGAAAGCCCNGCAGAGATAAAGAGCGGTGTGGCCAGAGCGTAATTACAATTTTTTCGCCATTTTCCGGNGATTTATCATGAAACCATCGCTGTGTTGTAGGCGNGTCGTGGAATTTTGATTTGCTTTGGTTCATTTTGCTTTATTGCGGTGCTGAATTCATTGAAAGTTAGTCACTTATATGGACAAACCTATGCATTTACCTATTTATAAAAATACGTNTAAGAAANGGAAAGAGCTCAAAATGCCGCGCAAGGTGCGTCTTTCAGATATCAATCTAATGTTTGCTTTGCTCAGTCGGAACAATCCTGACCCTCAAACNGAATTGACGTTTCAAAANCCCTATACGTTGCTCGTTGCAGTTGTTTTATCCGCGCAGGCAACNGACGTAGGCGTCAATAAAGCAACCAAGAGGCTATTTGCCGAGGCTGACACTCCTNAGGCTATGGTTGCGTTGGGTCTTGAGCAGATCCGCAANCACATAAAAACAATTGGCTTGTTTAANACTAAGGCTAAAAACGTGTTGGCCTTATCAGAAATTCTGATTGATCAGCATGGTGGGGCTGTTCCACAGGACAGAGACGCATTAGAAGCTCTGCCAGGNGTAGGGCGCAAAACGGCCAATGTAGTTTTAAACGAAGCCTTTGGAAAGCCGACGATTGCCGTTGACACACATATTTTCAGAGTTAGTAACAGAACAGGCCTNGCTCCTGGAAAAACACCGGATGCTGTTGAAAAGGAATTGNTTCGCCGTGTGCCTGAACGCTATAAAAAAGGAGCNCATCACTGGTTGATTTTACATGGACGCTATATCTGCAAGGCACGTAAGCCGAACTGTTCATCCTGCTCTATTGAACAGTTTTGTTTATTTAAGCAGAAAATAAGCTGAACAGACTGGTGATTGAATTATAATTTTCGTTCATAAAACTGTTGCTGACATAAGGTTTGATTAAGGGGTTTTTTAATAGTGCGCTCACGCATGGCCCAGCTCAGAATTTTAGCATCTCCAGGGGAACGTGCACCGGCTGTGCCAACTATTTTGATAAAGAGATCAATCACACAATCAGCCTGACGATATTGCAATACATGTATAACGCCCTCTGTTCTGTTGAAATCAGCCTTTCCAAATTGAGCTCCAACATAAGAATGAGAACGCCCAACAAGATCTGCCGGATTAAAGGTGGGTTTCACATATGGTTTTTCTGTCTCCAAAGGGGTGGGTGCTTCAACATTAGGCTTTTCTGGCTCTCTAGTGACAGTTTTATTGACAGGCTGTTCTCCCGAACTGGTATCTGTGTGTAAAGGCGCAGCTGCAATATCCTCTACTGTGAGGGCGGTGGATACGGGCGCTATTGGCTGGTTCTGTTCAGCAGGGGTGGCGGCTTTATCCTCGCTGGGTGACATGACAGGAATTTTTGTTTGCGCGCCGGTTTGTGCCTGAATAAGCGGTTGGCAAGCTGTAAGAAGAATTAGTGCAAATAGGCTTGTCAGGGACAAACAAAATGGAATGCGGAAACCGGCATTTATGAGTAACATGTCTTTTGCCCTGATTGTCCAAAATAAATACCGCTATTATCGTGATTCGTTTCACAAAGTGAAGAGCTTAAATAGTCTTGTTTGTGTGAGGGTTAGAAGAACAGCGCTTTATCTAGTAATTTTTCGCAGATACGTTCAATACATCTTTTTCTTAGTAAATTACTCCTGCGGTGTTAACGATTCATAAGCTGCTAGCGCGGCTGCATTCACAAGGTCACTCACAGATGCGCTCATAGGAATAATTTGGAAGGGATATTCACCATTTAAAATCATTGGACCGATGACAGACCCGCCACCAAGCTGCTGCATTAATTTAAAGGAGATATTTGCTGAGTGCAGTCCGGGCATTACAAGAATATTGGCTGGCCCTGTCAGGCGCGAAAAGGGATAACGGCTCTGCATTANGTCGTAATCAAGNGCAATATCAGCGGTCATNTCACCTTCGTACTCAAATTTCACNTTGCGTTTATCTAGAACTGCAACAGCATCNNTAGCTGTTTGTGTAATTTNGCTTTCGGGNCTNCCAAAATTTGAAAAAGAAAGAATAGCTACCCNTGGAATATGGCCCATTGAGCGNGCCTTTTCAGCAATNACCTCAGCAATATCAGCCATTTGTTCACCTGATGGCCGTTCATGTATTGACGTGTCGCCCATAAANACGGTNCGACCNCGGGAGANAAGCATGGATGTAGTNACAAATTCTTTGCCTTTTTTTGGTCCAATTACCTGTNTGACATATTCNAANCTAGCTTGGAAAGAACGTGTCATTCCAGTCACAAGCGCNTCTGCATGACCGTTNGCCACCATACATGCNGCAAACACGTTTCTNTCNTGATTTACCATGCGCTGGCAGTCNCGTTGTAGAACACCACGGCGTCTCAACTTTTTATACAAGAAGCCTATGTAATCCTTNTTATGNTCNGAAATTTTTGCATTGATAACTTCAAGGTCACTCGCNCCGTCAAGCCCCATATCAGCAATTATCTGNTTGATGCGCACNTCACGGCCCAGTAGAACTGGGTGACCATAACCTGAATTACTGAAGGCAAGNGCTGCCCTGATAGATACTTCNTCTTCGCCTTCCGTGAATACAACACGCTTATTTTCAGGCGTGATGCGTTCAAAGACTTCTTGNAAAAATGAAGCGGTAGGGTCNAGACGGGCTGACAGGTCCCTTCGGTATGATTCGAGGTCATNAATNGGCTTNTTGGCAACACCAGATNTCATTGCAGCTNGAGCAACTGCTGATGANACAGCTGAAATNAGGCGCGGATCGAAAGGNGCAGGGATAATATANTCNTCACCATAGCGCATGCTTTCNCCCGCATATGCNTCTGTGACTTCATCTGGAACATCTTCTCTGGCCAGCATTGCGATGGCGTGTGCTGCGGCNATCTTCATTTCTTCATTAATGGCTGTTGCTCGGACATCAAGGGCNCCTCTAAAGATATAGGGNAAGCCAAGCACATTATTNACCTGATTAGGATAATCAGACCTACCTGTAGCTATNATNGCATCTGGACGGGCTTTTTTGGCTNNATNTGGCATGATCTCAGGTTCAGGATTTGCCATAGCGAACACAATTGGCCTATCTGCCATGGATNTTAGCATATCTGTGCTCATTNNTTTCGCAGCTGATAGNCCTAANAATACATCTGCNCCTTNCAANGCATCAGCNAGNGTGCGNGCATCTGTTTTCACTGCNTGCGCGGACTTCCATTGGTTCATACCANCTTCNCGGCCTTGATAAACNACGCCTGACCGGTCACACATCAGCACATTNTCATGTTTCACNCCCATNGCTTTTATCAGCTCAACGCAGGCGATAGAGGCCGCNCCTGCTCCGNTTGAAACAACTTTGATATCGCGGANNTCACGNCCGGTCAGATGGAGCGCATTAATCAGNCCTGCNGCCGCAATAATNGCTGTGCCNTGNTGGTCATCATGAAACACNGGAATNTCCATCACCTCACGTAANCGCTGCTCAATAATGAANCATTNAGGTGACTTNATATCNTCCANATTTATNCCGCCAAATGATGGNCCAAGCANGCTNACCGCATCAACAAANCGGTCAACGTCTTCAGTNTCCAGTTCAAGATCAACNCCATCAATGTCAGCAAANTTCTTAAANAGNACAGCCTTGCCTTCCATCACAGGCTTTGAGGCNCCCGCACCGATATTNCCTAAACCCAGAACAGCTGTGCCATTGGAAATTACNGCAACTAGGTTGCCTTTNGCNGTATAGTCATAAGCNTTATCCGNTGACNNCTTAATTGCAAGGCAGGGCTCAGCAACGCCAGGTGANTAGGCAAGTGANAAGTCCCGCTGNGTTGTNAGCGGCTTTGTNGGTGTAATTTCAAGCTTGCCNGGACGGCCTGTTGCGTGAAAATTTAAGGCGTCCTGTTTGAGTGACTTTTTCATGNGAATNCGCTACAGAAGTTAAAANAGACGGGTAAAANGATAAGATANAGCGTAATGCTTTGACGGAGATATTCAAGTCNAGATGAANCACGATGANNGCGCTTGATATAANAACTGCAAAACAGGCCAGACTTACCCCAATGATGGCTCAGTANATCTCTGTGAANGAACAGTATCAGGAGNTGCTGTTGTTTTACAGAATGGGNGATTTNTATGAAATGTTTTTTCATGATGCGGAANTNNCTGCNGAAGCCCTTGGNATTGCNCTGACCCACAGAGGGAAAATAGAGGGTCGTGATATTGCTATGTGTGGTGTGCCGGTTCATGCNNTGGANGGGTATCTGGCCAGATTAATTCAAAAGGGNCACAAGGTNGCNATTTGTGAGCANTCTGAAACCCCTGAAACTTTNAAGAAGAGAGGNGGAAAAGGGCCTTTGCCGCGTGATGTTGTCCGNGTGGTNACACCGGGCACGCTGCAGGAAGATGAGTTGCTGCNNGCACAGCAGCATAATTTTCTGGCTGCGATTGGNCGGGTGTCAGCTGAACTAGCAATTGCCTGGGCAGATATGTCNACTGGCGACTTTTTTGTACAGCCTTGCACTGAATCTGAAATCGAAACTGTTCTTGCAAGGCTTCAGGCTGCAGAGCTGATTTATGCTGATGATCTGGGTGAACGGATGGGCTTTCTTCAATCAGATTTGCCCTTGCATTACCACCTATCAGCAGAAGCCTCAGCTTTCTTTGATCATAAAAAAGCAACAGCCAGGCTGGCTGACTTTTATGGAGTTTCCACGTTGCAGGGGTTTGGCCAGTTCACCCCACCAATGTTGTCAGCTACAGGGGGGTTGTTGGCCTATTTGCAACGAACTCAGCTACAACAGATGCCACGTCTGTCCCCTCCAACCATCCTGTTAAAACAGGCCTTTATGGATATTGATGCAGCAACACGAAAGTCACTAGAGCTGACACATACCCTGTCTGGTGAGCGGGCAGGCAGCTTGCTTCACGCGATTGATTTCACCCACACGGCTGCTGGCGCACGCTTGCTGCACAGCCGCATTTCTGCGCCTCTGACTGACCGATCTCAGATTGAGCTTCGCCTAGGTCTTGCCAGTTGGTTTTGTGATCAGCCGGTTCTGTGTCAGCAGATGTCAGATTATATGAAATTGATTCCTGATTTGGACAGGTCTTTATCACGCATCGTCTCAGGCAGAGGTGGGCCACGCGATCTCGCCAGTCTGGTTGAGGGACTGTGTGGGGCCAGACAGATTGCTACAAGCTGCCTTTCCTCAGACCACATTGATATGAATGATGAAATTGCCAGATTATGCACAGTTGCCCAGGAACCCGCCCAGCTGGGTGATCAAATTTTGCCTGCACTGGCAGATGAACTGCCACTTCTGATCAGGGATGGCGGCTTTATCCTGAAAGGATATAATAGCGAGTTGGATCATCTACGGCAGATGCGTGATGAAAGCCGCCGCCTGATTGCTGGGTTGCAGGCTGATTATGCAGAACAAACAGGCATTTCGTCTCTGAAGATCAAACATAATAATGTGCTGGGTTATCATATTGACGTCCGTGTCGCGCATGGCGAAAAACTGCTTGGCAATGAAAACTTTATTCACCGTCAGACCACAGCTCAGTCTGTCAGATTCACAACGACAGTTTTATCTGAACTTGAAAAGCAGCTCAGCACAGCGGCCGATCGCGCAATTGCGCTTGAAACTGAGCTGTTTGTAGAGCTTGCAGATAAAATCTGTCAAGCATCTGGGCAAATCTGTGAGGCTGCCCATGCGCTGGCCTGTCTCGATATTGCGCAGGCGACAGCACGTCTGGCGGAACGGCATAACTATACACGCCCTTTGCTGACTGACGATATGGACTTCACAATTGAAGCTGGCCGGCATCCGGTTGTCGAACAGGCACTGCCGGCCTCTTCGCCTTTTATTGCAAATGACTGCCAGCTTTCGCCACAGGCAAATCTCAGGCTTCTGACAGGCCCAAATATGGCTGGTAAATCCACCTATTTACGCCAGAATGCGCATATTGCCATTCTGGCTCAGGCTGGATTATTTGTGCCTGCTACCAAGGCTGAGATTGGCATTATTGACAAACTGTTCAGCCGGGTGGGTGCATCTGATGATTTGGCCCGTGGCCAGTCAACTTTCATGGTGGAAATGGTTGAAACTGCCGCAATTCTTAACCAGTCAACAGAGAAATCGCTGGTTATTCTTGATGAGATTGGCAGAGGTACAGCCACTTGGGATGGGTTGGCTATTGCCTGGGCCTGCCTTGAACATCTGCACAATCAGAACTGTTGCCGGACACTTTTTGCCACGCATTATCATGAGCTGACTAGTCTGCAGAGCCAGCTGAAAAGGCTACAGATTTACGCAATGCAGGTCAAAGAATGGAAGGGTGACATTGTGTTCTTGCATCAGGTTGCCGCCGGGGCAGCCGATAAATCATATGGAGTACATGTCGCGAAATTAGCTGGTCTNCCTTCTGCTGTCATTCACCGTGCTNCTGCNCTTGTCCAGCAGCTGGAAACCCTGTCGCAGGACAACAATACAGCAGACATGCTGCCTTTATTTGATATGTTGCAATCTGAAAGCACGACCTGTTTGCCAACTGGTCAGGTAACTGTGTCAGAACGCTTGGGTGAAATGCTGGATGAACTGGAGCCAGATGCATTCTCGCCCCGTAAGGCGTTGAGCCTGTTATATGAGCTGAAGGCTGAATATGATAAATCAGGCAGGTAAGGCCTCTTGAGGAGAACAGTTTGCCCTTATCCCCCATACAGATAGAAAAAGTTTCTGCCATTCCTTTGTGGCAGAGATGGCTTTCCCCGCACGAGCTGGTCAGAGATAAGGAGCGTGCAGGCGAAATCCAAATTTTGGATACACAGCTTTTTGCAGAAGAAATCTCTACCATCTATTCAGGAAAACAGACGAAATTGGATCAGAAGGCCGCGCTTCTCAGTTTAAGTAAGTTTAAATTGTCAGAAGGACGAAAGGCTCTTGAAGCTGGTCTTATGCGCGATAGGGATGGTGCGGTTTATGTTGGCGCTCATGCCATTTTGATTGACCAGTTGATTGGCGGCCTTGTTGCTGCTGCCGAAAATTATGTATTTGAAACCAAAGCTCGGTTTGCGCTTATGGCTGTCGGTGGATATGGCCGTGGTGAGCTGGCTCCGCTTAGCGATATTGACCTTCTGTTTGTGATGCCGCAAAGGCATAAGAAATCTGATGCTGAGTTTGTCGAATTTATCTTATATATGCTCTGGGATCTGGGTTTGGTGGTCGGACATGCAAGCCGCACAGTTCACCAGAATATTGCAGCAGCCGGTGAGGATATAACTATCTGTACTTCGCTTTTGGAAATGCGCAGCATTGCCGGTGCCACCTCAGTTTCTGAGCAGATGCTGAGCACTTTTAAACATTGGGTTGCTTACCAGCCAGCAGGCAATTTTGTAGAAGCTAAGTTAGCCGAGCGTGATCAGCGCCATGCCCGGTTTGGTGGGACGCGTTATGCTGTTGAACCAAATGTGAAAGATGGTAAGGGCGGATTACGTGACTTGCACACCCTATTCTGGATCTCAAAATATGCTTATCGGCTGGATCATGTTCGCGGTGTTCTGGGTGCGGGTATTCTGCGGACATCTGAAGCGCGGGCATTTGCCTCTTCGCAACGATTTTTATGGACTGTGCGGTGTTTTCTGCATCAACATCATGGCCGTGAGGATGACAGGCTTACCTTTGATGCGCAAATGCAGCTCGCGCCGCTGATGGGATTTGCTGACCGGTCAGGGTTGCGGGGTGTTGAGCGGTTTATGAAACGCTATTATCTGGCTGCCCGTCAGGTTGGCAATCTGACACGGATTTTCTGTGCGGCCCTGGCGACCGATTTTGATCAGCGNCCACGTCTCAGCTTACGCAAATTATGGGTAGCAGGTGTTGCGCAGCGCCTGAATATCAAGCCATTCACACTAGAAGGNGAACGACTTCATTTACCTGAAAATATGCGTTTTCGTGACANTANGGATTTGATTTGCGAGTTGTTCTATCTAGCGCAAATCCATGAACTTGATATCCACCCTGACAGTCTACGCCGACTAACCCGTGCTGTACGTTCATTGACNACAGCAGAGCTTCAATCTCTCAAAACACATGNGCGGTTTTTATCTGTTCTGGCAGATAAACACAATCCCGAGCGGGTTCTCCGGCTCATGAATGAGTCAGGATGGCTAGGCAAATATCTGCCAGATTTTGGCCGAATTGTCGGNATGATGCAGTTTGACATGTATCACAGCTATACCGTTGACGAACACACAATTAAGGCAGTTGGAAATATCAATGATATTGAACAAGGCGTCTTAAAAGATATGGCGCCTGTTGCCACTCGTCTGGTTCGTGAATTGAATTCCCGGCAAGCTCTGCTGGTGGCTGTTCTATTTCATGATATGGCTAAAGGACGCGGGGGGGATCATTCAGAACTGGGCGCAGAGATTGCAGAGCACCTCTGCCCGCTATTAGGTTTGAATGAGGAAACAACAGAAACAGTGGTCTGGTTGATTCGTCATCATTTGTTGATGAGCAAAACAGCGTTCAGGTATGATTTGAATGACCCACAGACCATTTCAGATTTTGCAGGAGTGGTGCAATCGCCTGAGCGGCTGAAACTGCTTCTAGTTCTGACAGTTGCAGATATTTTGGCAGTAGGGCCGGAAATCTGGAATGGTTGGAAAGCCAGCCTCATGCGGAATCTGTATAGCCGGGCTGAAGCTGTTTTGGGTGGCGCAGCCCCTTCAGAGGTCTCGTCTTTGGCGGCAGCTGATGCAATGCAAACAGCCCGTCATGCTTTGACTGACTGGGATGATGACAGATTCGTTGCACATGCGCAGTTGTTTTACCCCAGTTATTGGACAAATTTTTCGACAGACTCACATGTGCGTCATGCCCGGCTGGCGGAGTCCTTTAATGCTGGTGCGCGGAAACTGCTCATCGATTTTGAAATTGATGATGATAACACTTCTACGATTCTAGTCGTGATGGCTGCAGATCATCCCGGTCTTTTCAGTCGCATCGTAGGTGCTGTTGCCATTGCTGGCTGTTCCATCATGAATGCCCGTATAAATACCCGCCACGATGGGACAATCCTTGATCAGTTCAGAATTCAGAATCAAAACAGGCAGGCGGTGACAGACCCGCAAACTCAGAAACGCATTTCAAAAACCATAGAACAGTCTCTTGCCGGAGACATTTCGTTGTTTGATCAACTTCAGCAGCGATCAGCGCAAAGGACCAAGCGTCAAAAGGTAATGACAGTGCCGCCACGAGTCATTGTCAGTAACAACCGCAGTAACACGCATACTGTTGTTGAGGTAAATGGGGCGGACAGGCCGGGCCTGTTATATCAAATCACCTATCATCTTGTTCAGCTTGGCTTGCAAATTAATTCTGCAACTGTTTCCACTTATGGTGAGAAGGTTGTTGATGTGTTCTATGTAAAAGATGTCTATGGCCTGAAAATTGAACGTGAAACGACGCAGGATCGAATAAAACACACCCTGATGGGCGTATTTCATCCGCGGGTTCCAAATACAGGTCACGATAAGGAAAGTATGTAAATGGCCAGCAAGACCCTGTTTTCGGCCTTTCGCCAGATTAGTGGGCTCACAGCTGTCTCTCGCATGCTTGGGTTTATTCGCGATGTGGTTTTTGCGCACTATCTGGGTGCTGGCGCAGCAACAGATGCGTTTCTGGTTGCGTTTAAGCTGCCAAACCTGTTTCGGCGGCTGACAGCTGAAGGAGCGTTAACCAATGCTTTTTTGCCAAGTTACAGTCTTGCCAGACAGCAGCGCTCAGAACATTCTGCCATCATTTTGGCAGCAGAGGTCCAAACAGCCTTATTTATGGGCTTATGTCTTATTGTTCTGCTTATGGAACTGTTCATGCCCTTTATTGTCGGTGGTCTTGCCCCTGGTTTTGAAGCGACACCTGTTCGCCTGGATGCGGCTGTGGATATGGCTCGCCTGACCATGCCCTATTTGCCAATGATTTCGCTTGTTGCGCTGTGGGCAGCACTTTTGAACAGCCAGGATTCTTATTTTGGTGGAGCATTTGCGCCAGTTATTTTAAATGCTTGTCTGATCGGTGGAGCATTTTGCGTGCCTTTCTTTCAAGAACAGCTGCATCTGTCTGCTGCTCATCTTGGCCTGCCGATTGCCCTTGGCGTTCTGCTGGCGGGTGCGGGGCAGATGATATTGCTACAGCAGCAATTGAGGCGCCAGCGTATCCGTTTGCCTCTTTTCCGCTTCAGTTTGTCAGGTCAAGCTCGCAAAATGTGGTTCAGTTTTATCCCTGCCGCCTTAGGTGCTGGGGTTGTGCAGATTAACCTACTTGTGGATCTTGTCTTAGCGTCGCTTTTAGCCACAGGATCGATTTCCTGGTTATATTACGCAGATAGGTTGGCGCAGCTGCCCTTGGGGCTGGTGGGCATAGCTATGGGCACAGCGCTCTTGCCCAGGCTGTCGCGAATCGAAGCTGGGCACCATTCAACAAAACAAGCGAAAAAACAGGTATTCTGCAAAGAATTGTCACATGCCATCATACCGGTGTCAATTCTGACAATCCCAGCGGTGGCTGCGTTTCTGGTTTTGTCTGATGTTCTGATTACAGGCTTATTTCGCTCTGGCGCATTTTTGGAATCTGATGCGACTGCAGCGGCCTGGGCTTTAATGGCCTACGCGCTTGGCTTGCCAGGCTTCGTTGGGTTGAAACTGACACAAGCAGCTCTCTATGCTATGGACCGTGGACGGTTCGTCCTGGTAACATCCTGTGCGTCAGTGGGTTTGAATATTGTCCTAAGTCTTGCTTTGATGCAGATTTACCAGCATGTGGGTCTAGCTCTTGCTACATCACTGGTTTCCTGGCTGGCCCTGATTTGGCAGGCNGGCTGGCTAGTCAGAGCAGGTCGGTTGAATGGCAAAGCCACAAAGGTNATTCTGAAAGCTGGCCTNGCTTCTTGTGTGATGGCCGTTGGCCTATATCTTTGTCTTCCCTGGCTGTATGTAGCTTTTATNTCTGAGTCGGTGATTATGATATTCAGTGTTGTCATGGGAACCAGCTTATATNTGATTGCTGGTCATCTNTTAGGCCTGACAAAGGCCTTTCNTGTNAGCGCAAAAGAACAAAGAACTTGAGAAAACAGGCAATGCAGGTCATAACANGNCCCGTTCTGCTGTAAAGACTGTCAATNAAGGAGACAGATATATGACAAGCGCTGGCCGCATTTTTTCTGGTGTTCAGCCAACAGGAAACCTTCATCTGGGGAATTATCTNGGCGCGATCAAAAACTGGGTTGATCTACAAACAGATTTTGACTGTATTTATTGTGTTGTTGATCTGCATGCGATTACAGTGCCGCAGGAACCGGTCAATTTGCGCCGGTCAATCCGCGAAGTTACAGCTTGCCTGATTGCTTCAGGTATAGACCCATCCCGTTCTGTTCTTTTCAATCAGTCTCGTGTGCCGCAGCATGCAGAGCTAGCCTGGGTATTTAACTGCGTGGCTCGTCTGGGCTGGTTGAATAGGATGACACAATTTAAGGAAAAGGCAGGTAAGAATAGGGAAAATGCGACTGTTGGCCTGTATGCTTATCCAACGCTGATGGCAGCTGACATTCTGTGTTATAAAGCAACACATGTTCCAGTAGGCGAAGATCAAAAACAGCATCTTGAACTCACACGTGATATCGCCTTGGCTTTCAATTCAATGTTTGATGTTGATTTTTTTCCTCAGCCTGAACCACAGATACAGAGAACAGCTTCGCGGGTGATGTCCTTGCGCGACGGATCATCGAAGATGAGTAAATCAGATACATCAGATGCCACACGCATAAACCTAACTGACTCTGCCGATGATATTGCGCAGAAAATTAAGCGGGCAAAGACAGATCCTGAAGCACTTCCTTCTGAAGTTGAAGGGTTGGCTGATCGGCCAGAAGCGCGCAATCTAGTTGGCATATTCTCCGGTCTTTCAGGGCGGACTGAATCACATATTCTAGCTGAGTTTGGCGGCCAAGGATTCGGCGTCTTTAAGCCGGCCCTCGCTGAGCTGGTTGTTGACGTTATCTCCCCTATCAGCCAGAAGATGAATCAACTTCTGGCTGAGCCGGATGAGATAGATAAGCTGTTGGCCTCTGGTGCAGAAGAGGCCTACGCTATAACTGTCCCTGTTTTGGAGGATGTGAAAAAGATCATCGGTCTGACCCCGCCTTAACAGGTATGTGTGCTGATTTTGCGTGTTGCGCCTATGCAAAAAGGCTTAATTATTGTATTCTCGCGCTATGAGTTTGATTATAGATACACTGCTTCTCGAATTCTGCAGCGCAAACACGCAGATAACAATAAGGAGAACGGGAAACAGGATTTCTGGCACTATCAACCATAAACTGATGATACGTAAATTCCCGTGAAGGATGTTTGACCATGTTCATTCAAACCGAAGACACACCTAATCCATCAACGTTAAAATTTATTCCTGGCGTGGCCGTACTGCCAGGTGACACGGCCGAATTCACCTCATTAGAGGAGGTAAAATCCTCTCCTCTGGCCGCCCGGCTGTTTGCCATTGATGGCGTTGAATCAGTCTTCTTCAGCGGTGACTTTCTGTCTGTTACAAAAGCAGAGCGGCTTGACTGGTTTGTGCTGAAACCTTCTATACTTGCTGGAATTATGGAGCATTTTGCGTCTGGCCTTCCCATCATTGAGACCAAGAATGAAGCTAGCACATCAGAAGAAGANGATGATGAAACAGTNNAGCAGATTAAGCATCTTCTCGATACCCGTGTCCGGCCAGCTGTTGCTATGGATGGTGGTGATATNACCTTNCATTCCTTNGAAGATGGTGTNGTGACATTGCAGATGCGNGGGGCCTGTCAGGGTTGTCCAAGNTCTACAGCAACACTNAAAATGGGTATTGAAAATATGTTNCGCCATTATATTCCTGAAGTGCGTGAGGTTCGTCCGACAGACAGCTAGAACGTCANGGCAACTGGCCAGCGGGGTCTATTTTGTCGCTTCATCAGCAGGTCACAATCCATATTGGCAATAGAACAATTCTCCTTTTTTTATTGGGAGCGCTGTTCACCGGGGTTGCTTTGCCGGCAACAGGTGTTGTCCCGCCAATGCCTTTGTTTCTCAAGCACCAAACACCTCAGTTTGAGGTTGTCAGTCAGCTGGACAGGGAACTGGATGAGCTAATCTTGCAAAAACAACAGCTCGGTCTGACGCTTGAAAAACTGGCTGAGCTTGAACAGAAAATTGAACAGGCAAATGCCCGGCTGGCTGCTGCTATTCTACCGCCCAACAAAGCCCCTGAAAGAAGAGGTGCACCGCCAAAACTTCCCCCTCCACCCCTTCCAAAAAGCATAGATTACAGCTTGTCATCCTCCGGCCTGAAAGAAGTGCCTCGCCTTTTTATTGTGCGCATGTCTGATCTTAGGGCTCTTGATACTGAACTGCGAAAAGAGCGCTTTAAACAGACAATTCTGCCTCTCATTCTGCGGGCAAATGAAGATATCGCGCGCCAGCGTAAAGCTGTCATTCAGGGCATTGAAGCAGAAGATAATGATTTGCTGCGGTCTTTTGCTCAACGTTACCGAATGCCAGCGAGTCTAATTGATAAAAAAGGCTGGACAGATGAACTGCTTCGCCGGGTCGCTCCTATTCCAGTATCGATTGCGCTTGCGCAAGCTGCTATTGAATCAGGATGGGGCCAATCTAGATTTGCCTTGGAAGGAAACGCCCTTTTTGGTCAGTGGGTCTGGAATGATGAATTGGGCATAAAGGCCGCCAATCAGAGCGACCCACGAGCATCTGTCAGGCGGTTCCCAGATTTGTTGTCATCTGTGCGGGCCTATATGTTTAACCTGAATTCGCACCGGGCTTATGGAGTCTTCAGAGAGATGAGATCCCGCCGTATGGCCGCGCCAGATCAGGTTTCTGTTAATGAAGTAATAGAAGGATTATCAAATTATGCGCAAATTGGCGATGCCTATGTTGCCAAAATCCGGCGTATCATATCTCAAAACGATATGCAGCGGTTTGAAGCGGCTCAGCTGGTGCAGCGCTTTTTTTAGGGGGTTAAAAATTGACGGCCATACCACCGCCACCGTTCTTTGCCTGCGGGCATAGTGCAGTTAATCCGCCCGCGGGGCGAGGGTAATGGGCCGGGGAGCCGGATTTCTGCTCGCAGGCCCAACAAAGAAACCTCTAATTTCCCGTGATTGCTAGCAAAACAACGTAACTGACTGACAGGGCTCATTTCTTCATCTAATGTAAACCCATAAATAGGCGGGTTATCTTTCAGGACCATATCGTCTGGGGTCAGCTCCTTGATTTTGAGAGGGAGCCCGTTAATGGCTAATTCCAGCCTGCTTAACGCTCCATAATTTTCGTTGAATGCAAACCGGGGCAGCTCAAAAAAATCGTCATCTGCGTGCATGATTCCTGAATTCTGACCAAAAGCGGCAATGAAGCCAGCGTCTTTAATAGAATCAATTACAAAGCGGCTATATTCGCCATATGGATAGGCAAACAGCTGAGGGCGCTCACCTAGCTCGTTTAAAAAAATCTGATTAGAGGCGTCAATTTCCTCTCGAACGCGCTCAACGCTCAGGGTGTGCATATGCGGATGGGTGTGTGTTTGTGAGCCAACTGTCACGCCAGCAGCTTTTAATTCCCGTAATTGATCCCAGCTCATATAGCCGGACAGGTTGCGGTCAACAGGGCTGGTTGCCACAAAGATTGTAAAGGGCAGATTAGCTTCTTTCAGCAAAGGCCAGGCATTCTCATAGACAGACAGATAGGCATCATCAATGCTGATGCCCACTGTGCGATCAGGCAGGAGTTGCCCCGATTTCAATGTTTCTACAATCTTAGGTAGCGGTAGAATGGTGTAGTCGCCATTTGTAAGCAGGGCCAGGTGTTCCTCAAACATCTCCATACTGATATTTGTTGATGGATAGCGTCCTTCACCAAACCGGTGATACATAATGACTGTAGCGCTGTCGCGCATTGGTTCCGCGGTCTGCGCCGTTGCAGGTGTGAAGTTGCTGAGGATCAGACCGAAAAAAAGGCTGCCCATTAAGGCAGTCATCTGAATGGGCAGACTTAGCCGTGTTCGCCAGTTCGTAATGTTTTTTCCCATCATTTTGTCTCACCAAACATCCTGCCCTTAAAATTGCCCTAGAATAATTTTTTTTGACCTCAACTGCAACACCGGATAAATCTAAATATCCCAAGCTGATTGGAAACAAAGCAGAAGGTGCAGTCAAGAAGTTGTCTGTTGAAAGAGATCACAGTGAATATCGCCTTCTTCTGTCTTTGGAGGCCAGCGGTGATGCCGTGTCCGTTGCCCTTATAAATTTTGGAGGCTGTGTTGCATTCAAACAGCATAATGCTCGTTTTGGACATGCTGAATATCTTGTGGATATGGTTCAAGTTTTAATGGAAGAGGCAGATGCATCTTTTTCAGACCTAACCCATATTGCGGCCGGATGCGGACCGGGATCATTTACAGGGCTTCGTGTTTGTTTGTCTGCTGCCAAAGGGTATCTGCTTGCCACTAAAGCAACTGCGCTTGGGGTCAATGGTCTGGCCGCGCTAGCCGTTGACGCCGTAATACAAGGCCAAACAGAGCAAAGGCAGTCAGGGCCGTACCTATGTTTTGCTGATACACGCAGAAATTCCTTTTTTGTACAGGAATTTGGTCCGCAGGCGAACATGTTGTCTCCCGTCAGGGATGTNCCATTAGAACGGATAACATCCTATATCNAAGAGGCCTGTCTGCGTTTTGATGGACTGTGCCTGACATTAACAGGTCATGTCACTNACCTTTCTGATCTGGTTTCGACAAAAAAAACGCATTTTCTNTCAGCCGCGGTCCGTAGATGCACAGATGATTGGGCGTTACGCGCTTCAATCTTTATCTTCACCACATCTCTATCCCTGTTCTGGCTTTGAGCCTTTGTATGTAGTGGCCCCAAAACTTGGTCTGGCTAAGCGTCAGGTTTGATATGACAGTCCATAACATACACTACACGCCCGTCACGCGCGGTCATGCTGAAGCAATCACATTGATTTTTTGTGATGTTTACGGGGCTGATCGGCAGCAGGAATCAGCTGTGATCATGAAACTCTGCTGCCATTCAACCTGTTTTGGTGTAGTGTCTTTCGATGCAGATTACCCGGTTGGTTTCATCTTGTTACAACAGGCCACTAATACAGCTGATGTGATAGAATTATGTGTGCGAGAATCTGTGCGCAGACAAGGTATAGGTCGCCATTTGCTGGAACAGGGTCTTCATCTTGCCAGCAAGCATGGGGTAAGCTGCGTNTTGCTTGAGGTTGAGGCGACCAACAATAGCGCGTATAAGCTGTACAGATCTAGCGGATTTGAATTGGTTGGAAAACGCCCAAATTATTACCGGGAGCGAGCAAAGACTTCAGATGCGCTTGTTCTCAAGTGCCATCTGAGCTGAAACATGCGGCTATTCAGTCGCGCTGGGGGGCTTGACGACGGGGATAAGGCTAGGCAAATAACTTCATAACAGGCCAAGTGATAAATGTTTTGGCTTCAGTTGAGATTTAAAGGATACGCAACGCGTAAATGAAGAAACTTTTTGTTAAGACTTTTGGTTGTCAGATGAACGTCTATGATTCCGAGCGGATGAAGGATGTACTTGCGCCTACGGGTTACATGCCAACAGACTCGCTTGAAGATGCAGATATGGTGATTCTGAACACCTGCCACATTCGCGAAAAAGCTTCTGAAAAGGTATTTTCTGATCTGGGCCGTTTGCGCAAGCTCAAAGACCGGGCATCTGAGCAACAAAAAAGACATATTCTGATTGCTGTTGCTGGCTGCGTGGCACAGGCAGAGGGCGAGGAAATTACAAGGCGGGCTCCGTGGGTTGATATGGTCGTTGGACCGCAAACCTATCACCGCTTGCCTGAACTGGTTGCCAAGGCTGATCCAATCTCACGGCTAAGTGTTGTAGATACTGAGTTTCCAACTGAGGTAAAGTTTGATTTTCTGCCTGAGGAAGCTGCNCCNAGGGGCCCTGCGGCATTTTTATCTGTACAGGAAGGTTGTGATAAATTCTGCAGCTTCTGTGTTGTGCCTTACACNCGTGGCGCTGAATTTTCTCGCCAAGCTGAACAAATTATCATTGANGCAAAACGGCTTGTTGCGGCTGGTACAAGGGAGATCACATTGCTTGGCCAGAATGTGAACGCGTGGCGTGGAGCTGCACCTGATGGTNCTAATTGGGGGCTGGGCCGCCTGATTCGTGAATTAGCAGAAATTGACGACCTGNCNAGGTTGCGTTACACAACCTCACATCCGCTGGATATGGATGATGATTTAATGAGCGCTCATCGTGATGTGCCNCAATTGATGCCTTATCTTCATCTGCCTGTTCAGGCAGGTTCAGACAGAATCCTCAAAGCGATGAATCGCCGCCATACAGCGGACGATTANCGGCGGGTTATTGATAGGTTGCGTACATTCAANCCCGGCCTTGCCCTGTCAGGTGATTTTATTGTTGGGTTCCCTGGTGAGACAGACCGTGACTTTGCTGACACAATCAAGCTTGTTGCTGANATAGGTTATGCGTCTGCTTATTCATTCAAATACAGCCCGCGCCCNGGCACNCCAGCTGCAGGAAATGACCAGCAGGTTNAGGCGCAGGTTAAGGCTGACAGGCTGGCAGCCTTACAGCAACTTTTGGACGCTCAGCAAATGGCATTTAATAAAACTTGTGAAGGACAGCAGATGGCTGTGCTGATTGACAAAATGGGCGGTCGTGACGGTCAGGTAACAGGGCGCAGCCCCTTTATGCAGTCTGTCTATTTGGCAGGAGATCATACCCAGCTTGGGAAGATGGTCACGGTCACTGTCAAAGAGGCTAGACAAAATTCACTTTTTGCTCAAACAGGTAAGCGTCCACAACAGATGAAATCAGAAGAGAATGTAGCTTGAGCGAAACTGTCGGGAATAAGCAAATCTGCCTTGAATTCGATGATAATGAACGGCTAAGCCTGCTCTGCGGTCAGCATAACCGTCACCTAGCCCGCATCGAACAAGCTTTACATGTTGGGTTAAGCAGCTTTGGCAACCAGATCACCATTGCAGGTGAGCAAAAAAATGTAGATAAAGCCAGCCAAGCTTTTACGAGTCTTTATCGCCAACTTTCAAGCCATGACACTGGTACAGAGTTAAGTGCCACTCTGGTCGATGATTTGCTACGTCAAGCTGAAAATGGTGTGGACCCAGACAAGTTACCAATTGACAAGTCGGTGTTTGCAACTACTTGGAAAAAAAATATCTATCCCCGTACTGCGGGTCAGTCTGCTTATTTCAATCTGCTTAAGGCACATGAGGTGGTGTTTGGTCTTGGGCCAGCGGGAACTGGCAAAACATATATGGCGGTCGCTTGGGCTGTTGATTGTCTAAAGCGTNGACTAGTTGAACGAATCATTCTTTCGCGCCCAGCTGTTGAAGCAGGGGAGCGTCTNGGGTTTTTGCCTGGCGATATGAAGGAGAAGGTTGATCCCTATCTGCGGCCACTTTATGATGCGCTTTACGACATGATGCCTTCCCAAAAATTCGACCGGATGCTTGCTAACGGTGAGATTGAAATTGCCCCGCTTGCTTTCATGCGGGGACGGACACTTACCAATGCCTTTGTTATCATTGATGAAGCGCAGAACACAACACCGGTTCAGATGAAAATGGTATTGACTCGTCTGGGAGAAGATTCTCGAATGATTATCACAGGCGACCTCTCTCAGATTGACCTGCCCAGCGGTCAGTTATCTGGTTTATCTGATGCAGTCAACAGGTTGGAAATGGTTAAAGGTATNGGCATAATACGCCTCTCTGGAGANGATNTAGTNAGGCATTCGGTTGTTGCCCGNATCTTGAAAGCATATGAGACTAGACAAAATTGAAACTTCTCGCCACACTTGGACGNNAGAAATNTACATGACAANAGNAATTCATTTTATTTTGAATNATAAANANAGATTTCCTGATTATGCNCCTCNATCCCGTTGAGATGACGTCAGCAGANCAAGATNCTGANCCNNACAGTCCGGCNGCAGANGATNATACATATCACAGCTGGGTTACANTTGATNATCATCATTTTGACCATAATCTCTCTGATTCCCGCTGGGCTNANTGTCTTNTNAGCAGTGANATGAAATGTATCNCACTGATAGACCTTGCGGCTAGANTTTTGCCNACAAAGTTTCCCGGGCCNATNGAGGTTTCTGTGCTTTGGACNGATGATCTTACAATAGCTGAANTGAACCAGCAGTTTCGCAGCAAATCTGGAGCAACAAACATTCTATCTTTCCCATCTGGCGATCGGTCTGCTTTAAATGAAGGTAGGCTGTTTATGGGGGATCTGGTTCTTGGCTTTGAGACAGTCATGTCTGAAGCAAAAGTAGCTGGGATTACCGAACAGGATCATACTGCCCATCTGATACTGCATGGCTTGCTTCATCTGGCAGGCTTTGATCATATTCTTGATGATGAGGCGGCTGAAATGGAAAAACTTGAGTCACATCTCTTAGCGGAGATAGGAATAGCAGATCCCTACCAAAATGTTATATAAACGCCTGTCGAAGCCAGAGACACCAATTTATGAGCAAGTTTGAATTTACACCAAAATGGCCCTTTTTTAAAAAACAAATAACAGTCCGTGATGAAGTCACCGGCCTGATCGAGACTTTTATTGACAAAGAAGGCACTGGCTTTGATGGTCAAGAAGGCCTGCTACTCCGGAATATGCTGGGTCTGCGGGATATTTCGGCTGAAGATGTGATGATCCCTCGCGCAGATATTGTTTCGGTGGATATTACAGATGGGTTTGAATCCGTTATTCGCCAAATTAGTGAAGCAGCTCATAGCCGTGTGCCTGCCCATAAAGGCAATATGGATGAATTGTTGGGGATGTTGCACATCAAGGATCTGATCGCACATGCGCTTGACCGTGAGTCGGCGTCACTTTCAGAGCTCCTCAGGCCAGTGTTATTTGTCTCTCCTTCCATACGTCTTCTTGATTTGCTGCAGGAAATGCGACTTAAGCGTCTACATCTTGCCCTGGTTGTAGATGAGTTTGGCGGCATNGATGGGCTGATTACAATCGAAGATTTGGTTGAAGAAATTGTTGGNGAGATNGAAGATGAGCATGACCAGTCTGATGCNCCGCATGTTGATGTTGANCCTGATGGNAGTGTTGTNGCAGATGCNCGTCTTGAGTTGAGNTCTCTNGAGCTGCTTTATAATNTTAATCTTGANNGTGATGAACGTGAAGAACTGGACACAGTCGGTGGNCTTGTGATCACNACAGCAGGNTATGTGCCTGTGCGTGGTGAGGTAATTATTCATGAAAGCGGNCTTGAATTTGAAGTGCTTGANTCAGANCCANGGCGAGTNAATATCGTTCGNATTTCTGGCTTGAATGCAANNAATGAAAGTGACAAGCCTTTGTTTGNGGATGCCTAAATACATATTTNNCCTATGTNCTGGTATAGCNGCAAGTCTGNCTCTGNCCCCTATGGATATTGTGCCAGCTATATTGTTCTTTTCGCCTGTTTTTTATTTTGCNGTAAATGCTCTTNCCGCTCNGCAGGCCGCATTATATGTNGGGCTGTCNTCCTGGGGTTGGTTTATGGCGTCTTTATANTGGATTGGTTCATCATTATTTGTTGNTGGGGGGCTNCAACTGCTTCTGCTGCCTNTTGTGTGTNTNCTGTTTCCATTNTTTCTGGCTTTATTNTGGGCAGCAGGAGCAGCTTTGGCCTTCAGGGTTTTTTCCAGCCCATCNGCACGGTTAATTGGGTTCATCATCTGTCTTGGNTGTGCTGATTATTTGCGTTCGGTTATGCTGACAGGTTTTCCTTGGAATGTCACAGCACATGCATTTTTAGGCTCGCCGATATTGGCGCAGGGGGCATCTTTTGTCGGCCAGAATGGTCTGAATTTTCTGGTGTTGTCTGTGATTGTGGCTCCCTCGCTTATAATGCAGCGCCGNTTTAGTCTTGTTTGTGTTTCCTTAACGCCATTTTTTTTCTGTCTTATACTGTCAGTAGACCGCGTGCGCACATTTCCACCAGCACTAGACAAGGATGAGGTGTCTCCAATTATTAGGCTGATCCAGCCGAACATTTCCCAGCAAGATAAATGGGACTTTGACCAGCGTGGAGCCCATCTTGATAAGATGCTTGCATTGGCGCGGCAAGAACCAAATTCTTCACATCTAACGGTGTTGCCAGAAGCAGCTTTGGCGAGTGTTTGGCCACATGAGCCAGAGCTGGTCGAAAATATGGCAAAGCTTATCACTAGCCCGTTTGGTATGATGGCAACAGGAATCCTGCGCCGTGATGAGGCAGGNANTCTATTTAATTCTGTNTTGTTTTTTGANCGTGGNGGTCAACTGCNGCAGATTTATGACAAACAGCATCTGGTTCCGTTTGGTGAATATGTGCCTTTCCGTGGTATGCCATTTGTCGATGTCATAGCCGGGTCAGTTGATATTAAACAGGGACAGGCTGCACAACCGTTAGTTGTGTCTAATATCGGCAGCTTTCGGGTTCTGATTTGCTATGAGATAATATTCCCTGACTTCATTGCAGTAGATAACTTTCGACCCGACGTGTTGTTGACTTTAAGTAATGATGCCTGGTTTGGCCAAACAGCAGGGCCACATCAGCATTTTGCACAAGCACGCATGCGGGCCATTGAAGAAGGACTGCCTGTTTTCAGGGTTGCCAATACGGGGATTTCAGGGGCCATCGATGCTTACGGGCGTGTGCTTGCGCGCTCTAAATTAGGCGCTGCTGCTGTGATTGATGCGCCCGTGCCTCCAGCTCTAGACGGAACAGTTTATACGCAACTGCGTATGGTTGCCCCTCTATTGCTTNTGCTCGGGTANTTTTTTATATCATTGTGGCTTGAATTTTCTCATCGAAGACGCAATAAGAACGGATAAACTAACATTATATGTTCATAACGTGAGGAAGAGTAATGTCATATTTATTCACTTCAGAATCAGTTTCAGAAGGCCATCCGGACAAGGTTTGTGATAGGGTCTCTGATACAGTTTTGGATTTGTTCCTATCGTATGAGCCTGAAGCTCGAGTTGCATGTGAGACCATGGCTACAACTAACCGGATTATTCTTGCGGGTGAGGTTAGAGCGTCTGCAGATAATCTTGAGAGGATCATGGCAGAGATTGAAAGCTGCGTGCGAGCAGCTATTAAAGATATTGGGTATGAGCAGGAAAAATTCCATCACGCTGATTTTGAATTTCAGAATTATTTACATGAACAGTCTGAGCATATTGCACAGGGTGTTGATGCCAACTCAGGCAAGGATGAAGGGGCTGGTGATCAGGGTCTGATGTTTGGCTATGCGTGCCGCGAAACAGATGAGCTGATGCCTGCACCGATCCATTACTCCCATCAGATCTTAAAAAAGCTGGCCTCAGTCCGCAAAGCAGACACAGACAGTATTTTAGGCCCTGATTCCAAGTCACAGGTGACTTTGCGCTATGATGATGGTGGTGCGATTCTAGGCGTTGATAAGTTGGTTATTTCTACCCAGCATGCTTCAGGGGCCTCTGTTAACGATATACGCAAGCTTATCACCCCGGTGGTAGCGGACATCCTGCCAGAGGGATGGATGGTTGGTGAAGATGATTTTCTGATTAACCCAACAGGCCGATTTGAAATNGGTGGGCCAGATGGTGACGCTGGACTGACTGGCCGAAAAATTATTGTCGACACCTATGGCGGTGCAGCCCCGCATGGTGGCGGTGCCTTTTCAGGTAAAGACCCAACAAAGGTTGATAGATCAGCTGCTTATGCTGCCCGGTATCTTGCAAAAAATATAGTTGCAGCCGAATTGGCTGAAAAATGTACGATACAGATTGCCTATGCGATCGGTGTCGCGGCCCCTGTTTCAGTTTATGTCAACACATATGGTACAGGCCGGATGGATGACTCTATACTGGCAAATATCCTTGCAAAAGGTGAGGTTATGGGCTTGACCCCGCGCAGCATCCGCGAACATCTNGGTTTAAACAAGCCAATCTATGTGCCAAGTTCCGCCTATGGCCATTTTGGCCGCATCGCAGGTGAAGCCGGTCCAGGGACATTCANTTGGGAGGGCCGAGATCTAATTGACAATCTGCTGGCGGCGATTGGGTGATTCGAACAAAAATATCAAAGGCTTTATCTTGAGAGATATGCTTTGAAGGATATAAAACAGCTCCCCCGTTTTTTTGGCCGGCGTAAAGGCCGGCCACTCAGCANAGTCATGCAAAAAAGGTTNGATGAATTGTTGCCAGAATTTGTTCTGNCTGCCGGTCCGCACACAANGAGTAGTTTATTAGCGTGTTTCCCTGTGGATCCNAGTGCCTCTTTATCNCTTGAAATCGGATTTGGGGGTGGCGAACATTTGGCGGCTCTTGCCAAAGCTAGCCCAGATACAGCCTTTATTGGCGCAGAACCTTTCATTAATGGCATTGTTAGTCTGTTGCGCCATATTGACGAGCAAAATCTTAAGAATATTAGAATTTGGCCTGATGATGTTCGTCTGATACTGGGTAATTTGCCGGAATCATCATTTACATCTGTATATGTAATGTTTCCTGATCCCTGGCCAAAGACCCGTCATGCCAAAAGGCGGATTTTCAGTCCTTCCATGCTGGACAAGCTGGCATTATGTCTTAAGCCGGGGGGCAGTTTGCGTTTTGCCAGCGATCACCCTGTTGCGAAATCTTGGTTGCTGGCTGAGGTTTTACGTAATTCCGCATTTAGCTGGACGGCCCAATCAGCTAAGGATTGGCGTTTACGTCCTTCTAACTGGCCACAGTCACGATACATGGTGAAGGGTGAGCATGAAGGACGTGCATCCAGCTGGTTTGACTTCAAACGCAACTAGCTGGCAACCCTAGCTTGCATTTTTTCTGTGTTATGTCTATAATAATAGAAAACCAGAGGTAAAAATCCGGTGGGCCAAAAGCCCGCCTTTTTTATTGCAATTTTTTAGTATGAAAATGGGAAACTTATAGTCTGAGAATGAGCGTACAGAAATTTGAAAAAATGATTACGCCTGCTCTGTCCAGTCTGGGCTTNGATTGCGTGCGTATTCAATTTTCAGGTGGTGGTNCACAGNCCGGTNGGGCCGCGTTGCAGATTATGGCAGAACCTTGTGAAGATNGAGATATGACTGTTGAGGATTGTGAAGCAATCAGTCGNCATTTAGCTGCTGTTNTGGANGTGGAAGACCCTATTGACCAGGCTTATATNCTNGAAATNAGNTCACCAGGGATTGACCGNCCCCTTACACGTGAAACTGANTTCACGCGTTTCGCNGGNGAACANGTGAAGGTTACATTGNTACAAATGCAGGNTGGGCAGAAGCGGTTTAAGGGGCGCCTGACTGGCATTGATCGGAAAGGCAACNTCACAATTGAAACACGAACAGGCCGGATNAGTTTNGCATTTTCNGATATTGATTCNGCAAAGTTGGACCCGNCGGAATATTATTCGAAGTTAAAACANCANGCCCGGCGCATNAAGCNAGGCAAACAAAANNCNCTNAGACANACTGANTAGTANATTGATCNNAAGCTAAAAGAAGAGGCAGGAACTTATGGACACATCTTCAATTCCCGGACTTGAATTGATGCAGATTGCGGATGTCGTTGCACGTGAAAAGTCAATTGAGCGTGAAGAGGTCATCATGGCGATGGAAGAGGCCATTCAGAAGGCAGGACGGTCCAAATATGGTAATGATCGGGACATCCGCGCAATGATTGACCGTAAAACAGGGTCAATACAGCTCGAACGGTGGACGGAAGTTGTTGATGAGGTAGAAGACGACTCCACCCAAATGAGTGGGGCTGAAGGCGAAAAGCACGGTCTTGCCATTGGCGATTTTCTCCGCCAGCCATTGCCTCCCATTGAATTTGGCCGGATTGCCGCGCAGACAGCAAAGCAGGTTATCTCTCAAAAAGTTCGCGAAGCTGAGCGTGCGCGCCAATATCAGGAATATAAGGACCGTGTTGGTGAGGTGGTTTTGGGTACAGTCAAACGTTCTGAAAGNTNTTCAATTACCGTCGATCTTGGCCGCGCTGAAGGGGTAATCCGGCGTGAAGAGATGATCCCACGCGAAAATCTCAATCAAGGTGATCGCGTTCGGGCTTTTATCGTTGATGTGCGCGAGGAAGTGCGTGGTCCCCAGATTTTCTTGTCCCGCGGTGCCAATGAATTTATGACTAAGCTGTTCACTCAGGAAGTGCCGGAAATCTATGACGGCATAATAGAGATTAAGGCTGTTGCTAGAGAGCCTGGGAGCCGCGCAAAAATTTCTGTTTTGTCACGTGACACATCAATTGATCCGGTTGGCGCTTGTGTTGGGTTAAGAGGTAGCCGTGTCCAAGCTGTGGTCAGTGAATTGCAGGGCGAAAAAATTGAAATTATTCCCTTCTCTGAAGATCCGGTGACCTTTATTGTAAACGCGCTGGCTCCAGCTGAGGTGGCGAAGGTTGTAGTTGATGAGGTTGCAGGGCGTGTTGAAGTGGTTGTGCCTGATGACCAGCTCAGCCTTGCTATTGGTCGGCGCGGACAGAATGTGCGCCTGGCCTCTCAGCTAACCGGTTGGTATATCGATATTTTGTCTGAAGCAGAAGAATCAGAACGCAGGCAGGAAGAATTCAAGACACGTTCCACGCGCTTTATTGAAGCGTTGAACATTGATGATGTGATAGCCCATCTTTTAGTAGCAGAAGGATTTGTGTCTGTCGACGATATTGCATTGACACCCGTAAGTGATCTTGCGCTTATACAAGGCTTTGATGAGGATATCGCCACTGAACTTCAAAACCGCGCAACAGAGTTTGTTGAGGCGGAAACTAGCCGAATTACGACTGCTTTGGGTGAGCTAAAGGTTAAGGATGATCTGAAAGAAGTTGATTACTTGTCTCTTGGCATGATTCTGACCTTAGCTGAAAATGAAATCTTATGTCTTGATGATTTGGCCGAACTGGACAGTGAGGAGCTGGTTGGACTTCTCGGTGAGCATGGCATTGATGATGAAACAGTCGCTGGTGATATTATCATGGCTGCTCGGGCACACTGGTTTGCAGATGAGCAGACTGAAGATGATGCGGTCGCTGAAACAGCAGCAGCTGAAGCTACTGAAACTGCGGATAGCTGAGAGATGAGAGGCTCAGGGAGGACGGATATATGTCATCTCCATATACATCTCCAGAATTGGAACAGGCTAACATCAAGCTTCCCAGGCCGCAGCGCAAATGCATCATTACAGGCGAGATCGCTGACAAGGCTGTTTTGATTCGTTTTGTTGTCTCGCCGGACGGCGAGCTAGTCGCTGATACAGGCAATAAGCTTGGTGGCCGCGGTGTCTGGGTTAGTGCAGTGCGCGAAACCATAAACCAGGCCATATCAGGGAACCAGTTCAGCAGACATCTGAAGCAAACTGTTCGAATTAGCGATAATTTTCTGGATAATTTGGACCGTCGACTGGCCGATCAGTTGATTGCGCGTTTGTCTATGATGCGGAAAGTTGGGGTGTTGGTTGCCGGGGGTGGAAAGCTGCGCAGCCAAGCTCTTTTGTCTGGCTTGTTGATTGGTGATGATGCCAGTCCACGTGAGACACAGAAGCTGGTCAGTGGCTGTCGGCCAGACTGGATAGAAAAGGGTATTCCCTCTGTTTGGCTTGGCCAGGTTTCAGGAAGCACATCTGTTGCTTATGCCGGGGTGTTGCGGTCAGCTTCATCAGCGGAGCGGCGGCTAGAGACGCTGTTCAGAACAGAATTACGGCGTTGGCGAGGGGTAGCAAAAGCTAATGACAAAAGATAGTTGGCGCGCAACGCTTGTCTTTTGGTGGCAAGCAGGTGTATTACCTAGCACACAGCTTAGTAATGCTGCGTTTGCAAAGCCCTGGGGCTTATAATGCGGGCAGGATTGATTCGGAAAGGTCGTTTATGAGCGAAAAAAATAGTAAGCCGAAAAAATTAAGCTTGTCGGGAAGTGGCAAACTCACACTTGGTGGTGGAGGGCTTGATCAGACGACGCTGAGGAGCGGNGTGGCAGCAAGTCGTGGAAAAAACGTGCAGGTTGAAGTTAGACGCAAACGTGTTCTGAACCCAGCGTTGCGGGCTTCTCCCTCTACGCAGCCAGAGACACTTGTACCTAAAGAAGGGACGGTTGAAACGTCGGTGCAAATTGATGACCACCTAACAGCAGCAGAACGCGCCAATCGAATTAAAGTGCTTCAAGAGGGGCTGACAAAGACACAAACAGCACCAGCTGAAAGCAGCCAGTCTGAAAATGATGATGAAGAAAAAGAAGCTGGCAAAAAAGCGATTGACCCGCGTGAATCCCGTCGTCGCGCTGAGATGGCTGAGCTTGCAGAAATTGAAAAAAAGGCAGCGGCTATTCGTCAAACAGAAATGGAACGGCTGGCAACTGAAAATGCGCAACGTCAGGCGCGGAGCCGCTTGACAGAACGGGACGTTAACTCAATAGCGCCTCTTCCGGTGCGTGAAGGCACGCCAATGCGTGGACGGCGCCGGCCAGAAGAAGCAGAAGCGCCGCGCCGGCCAGCAAACCAAAAACGTGGCGATATAGATCGTCGCCGTACAGGTAAAATTACAATATCGCAGGCTTTATCAGGGGGTGATTCACGGCAGCGTTCGTTAGCTTCTGTTAGGCGGCAGCGAGAAAAAGCACGAATGCGTGAAGACCAGCCACAGGTTAAACAGGTTCGTGATGTTGTAATTCCAGACACTATTACGGTCCAGGAACTTGCAAACAGAATGGCTGAACGGGCTGCTGACATTGTCAAGGAGCTAATGAAACAGGGCATCATGGCCACTGTGACCCAGACAATTGATGCTGAAACTGCTGAACTTGTGACAATGGAATTCGGGCATAGAGTGCAGCGCGTGTCTGAATCAGATATCGAAGATGGGCTAACTGGCGCGCCAGATAATGAGGCTGATTTAAAGCCACGTCCGCCCGTAGTTACTGTTATGGGTCATGTTGATCATGGCAAAACCAGCCTACTCGATGCGATGAGGGCAACTGATGTTGCAGCAGGTGAATCAGGTGGGATTACGCAGCATATTGGTGCCTATCAGATTAAAACGGGCTCTGGTAATGTGTTTACCTTTATTGATACCCCTGGCCATGAAGCTTTCACTGAAATGCGCTCCCGTGGCGCAGTAACAACAGATATTGTTGTTCTGGTTGTAGCAGCTGATGACTCAGTCAAAGCACAGACAATTGAAGCCATTAATCATGCTAAAGCTGCAGGCTGTCCAATTATTGTTGCTGTCAATAAATGCGATAAACCTGAAGCAGACCCTCGCCGGGTTCGCAATGATCTTCTTCAACATGAAATTGTCACCGAAGATTTTGGTGGCGATATATTATGTGTAGATGTATCGGCCCATACTGGCGCAGGCCTAGATAAGCTCGAAGAAGCAATATTACTCCAGGCTGAATTGCTTGAATTGAAAGCAAATCCGGATCGTGACGCGGAAGGGACAGTTGTTGAGGCAAAAGTTGAACGTGGACGTGGGTCGGTTGCCACGGTTCTTGTCCAGCGCGGCACATTGCGTGTTGGAGATGTTTTCGTAACTGGAGCTGAATCAGGTCGGGTTCGTGCCTTGTTAAATGATAAGGGCAAGCAGCTCAAATCCGCTCTGCCAGGCCAGCCTGTTGAGGTTCTCGGCCTCAATGGCACGCCAATGGCTGGTGATCAATTTTCTGTTGTTGAAACAGAATCTCGCGCGCGAGAAATTGCTGAATATCGCTCGCGTCGGAACAGAGACAAACAGGCTGCTGTGTCTGCCCGCGGGTCAGTCGAACAGATGTTGACTGCAATTGCAGCTGGCGAAGCAGAAGAACTGCCGATTGTCATCAAGACAGATGTGCATGGGTCTTTAGAAGCGATTCGCACTGCGTTGGATAAGCTTGGCACAGAACAAGTGAAAGCCCGCATTCTAACTGGTGGTGTAGGAGCATTGTCTGAATCAGATATATCTCTCGCTGCAGCCTCACAGGCGATGGTGATCGGCTTTAATGTGCGCGCGATTCCGCAGGCCCGTGATTTGGCTAAACGTGATAATGTTGAAATACGGTATCACTCAATAATTTATGAACTGATCGATGAAGTAAAGGCAGCTATGGGCGGTCTGCTCAGCCCTGACAGCCAGGAAGATTTCATTGGCTATGCCGAAATCCGGCAAGTTTTCTCCGTGTCAAAATCAGGCAAAGTTGCTGGTTGTATGGTAACCGAAGGAATTATCAAACGGGGTTGTAAAGTCAGGTTGTTGCGGGATAATGTGGTAATCCATGAGGGGTTACTAAAGACTCTGCGTCGCTTTAAAGATGAAGTAAAAGAGGTCCGGGAATCCATGGAATGTGGTATGGCCTTTGAAAATTATTCTGATATTCAAGAGGGCGATATGATCGAATGTTTTGAGATCACAGAAGTTGCCCGGACACTGGATTAACCACGTATACTGGGCTAAGAGATAAGCCCTTCTTGCGGGTGGGAAACAGTTATGCCGCGTAGATCAAAATTAGCATCCGCTGGACCGAGCCAGCGCCAATTAAGAGTGGGTGAGGATTTACGTCATCATTTATCGGCAATTCTGGCTCGGCAGGAAACGCATATTCCCGAACTTGACCAGGTGTCGATCACCATATCAGAAGTTTCTGTCAGCCCTGATCTGGCCAATGCCCGCATATATGTTATGACATTGGGTGGGGTTGATATTGACAAAGTCTTGCCTGTCCTGAATCAGGTTGCCCCTTTGCTGCGTCATCATTTGGCCAGTAAGGTGCATCTGCGTCGTCTGCCTGTTTTGAAATTTGTTGCAGATGAAAGCTATGACACAGCTGATCGCATCGCCCGTTTGTTTTCCTCCATTCAGACAGACAGATAAGAGAGCCGTGTCGTATTATGGCGCAGCAGCAGGCTACCCCCCATGGCTGGATTGTTCTGAACAAGCCAGTTGGGCTGTCTTCGGCGAAGGTGGTTGGCGTTATCAGACGTTTTTTTGGGGGAGCTAAAACAGGTCATGCTGGGACACTTGACCCTTTGGCTTGCGGAGTTTTGCCAATTGCCATAGGCGAAGCAACAAAGACAATTTCTTATGTGGTAACAGCTGAAAAATCTTATCAATTTACCTTAAGATGGGGTGCTGAAACCCAAACTGATGATAGTGAAGGTGAAATTACCAGAACGTCTGATTATTGCCCGTCTGTTGATGAAATCAGGGCCATACTCCCTCAGTTTGAGGGTTTGATTGAACAGATTCCGCCAGTATTTTCTGCTGTGAAGGTCAAGGGTAGGAGGGCCTATGCACTTGCCAGGGACAACAGGACAAACTCATCAGATAAGTTGACTGATATTGTGTTAACCCCGCGCGAGGTCATGATAAGCAAATTTGAAATCATAGATCACGCTGGCCAACAAACAACATTTACTGTGCAGTGCGGCAAAGGCACGTATATCCGCGCACTCAGATAAGTTGACTGATATTGTGTTAACCCCGCGCGAGGTCATGATAAGCAAATTTGAAATCACAGATCACGCTGGCCAACAAACAACATTTACTATGCAGTGCGGCAAAGGTACGTATATCCGCGCACTCGCACGTGATATAGGCCGGGCGCTAGGGTCTGCTGCACATGTCGTGTTTCTGGAGCGCCGTGCTGTTGGAAGGTTTAAGATAGAAAATGCAATAGATCTGGATTTCTTTGAGAAGGCGGTGTATGATGCGCGCGCGTGTGACTATGTCATTCCCGTTATGACCGTGCTGGACGACATCCCGGCTCTGGCCATAACGGAACAGGAAGCACAAAAACTGCGGTTTGGCCAGACATTCAATCTGGACGATGATCGCAGCCACATTTTTCTGGCTTTAGCTTCGGCTAGCGACCAAACTGCTCCCTTCACAGGGCTGGCAGCTTTTGGCGAGCAGCCCATAGCTCTTGTTCGCTTAGAGAAACAGATCGTGTCGCCTGTGCGGGTCTTAAATCTATGAACCAACCGCACCTGTTTCTGGAAACAGGTGCGCTAAAGAGGAGAAAATGATGTCGATTTCAAAAGAACGTAAAGCTGAATTAGTTTCAGAATTTGGCAAGTCGTCAGGTGATTCAGGCAGCTCAGCTGTTCAGGTCGCCATTTTGACAGATCGGATTCTATATCTAACAGAGCACATGAAAACACATAAAAAAGATTTCGCTTCACGCCGCGGGCTGTTGAAAATGGTTGGCCAAAGACGCCACCTCTTGGATTACATCCGCAAAGGTGATGAGCAGGCTTACAAAGATTTAATTTCAAAGCTGGGTCTGCGGCGCTGATCCAGTCTAAGCTGGGGGCTGGCCGATGCCAGTATCTAAA
>PADU01000005.1 GCA_002700485.1 SAR116 cluster bacterium
TTGGTTAGCTGCCCATCCAGAGCTTATTGAGCGCGGAGCGCCGGTCTCTCCGGCACCAGGTAATTTTGCCGCCCGGTTTCAGCCGCAAGGCTACATCGCAGCTGATGAGGTTGCCCAGCTTGTCGGCAAGACAGACACTGCTACACTTCTGGATGGTCGTAACGAGGCGCAATATTATGGCGAAGCCAAGCATCCAAAAGCTGCCCAGCCTGGCCGAATTCCAGGTGCTCAGCTGCTGTTTCAGGAAATAGCCTATGATGTCGATAATAACCAGTTAAAGTCAGTTGGAGAGTTGCAGGCACTTTACGCTGATGTCCGCTCAGATCAGCCAGTTATCAGCTATTGCAATACTGGTCACTGGGCAGCAACAAACTGGTTTGTGCTGTCAGAAATCCTGGGCCGTAAGGATGTAAAGCTATATGATGGGTCAATGGTTGAATGGACAGCTGATGCGGATAATCCGCTTGAGATAGGAAAATCAAACCTTCAGAAAATTAAAGGCTTTTTCAAGTCTGTTCTGGGGTAAGGTAGCTACGGAGAGACACGTGAATACGGGCAGGCGCTTACAAAAGTGTTCTGCCCGCATTTAGCTTCTTTGTATTTGGAGCAGATTATATCAAAAGCAGCAAGCATACTATCAGCTGTCCGCCGGCCATTGTCCTTTGAAAGGGGCAGTCTGATTCTTTTTGGCAGCCTCGCAGTGTTGATCGCGGGATTAGTTAGTCTTGATACAGGCCTGACAGGTATTGGAATCTTTATTCTTGGTGGCTTGTTAGGGGCAGTGTTTTTACTGTTCCAATACGGCTTTGCTTCTGTCTGGCGACATGCGCTGGTGCGGGGAGAGGTAATGGGGCTTGCCGCCCATTTTCTGCTTATTGGCTTATGTGCGATTGTCTTTATTCCGGCATCTGCGCTGGGGCTGAGCGCGGCCGGGACAGTTGCCCCTGTGACTATTTCGTTACTTGTTGGGGCCTTTATTTTTGGCCTCGGCATGCAGCTTGCAAATGGCTGCGGATCTGGCGTGCTGTTCAGCTTTGGGAGCGGTTCAGGCCGGATGATGGTTGCGCTGCCATTTTTCATTATAGGCTCTGTTCTGGGATCATTTTTGCTGCCATCTGCATTAGGCTGGGGATCAGTAGGGCCGGTGACCATCGCAGGCGGTCTGTCTGATGGTCTGCGCACAATTGTCAATCTTTCTTTTATAAGTGTTGCTGGTTTTGGGTTTTATCTGCTGGGGCGCCACCGTGGCCAACAGCTCTCAAAACGTCTGGTGCTAGCTTGTCTGATTATTGCTGCATTATGCTGGGCTGTTTTTGTGCTGTCTGGTCATCCCTGGGGCGTTACATTTGGCTTTACCTTATGGGGCGCAAAACTAGCGCAGGATATTGGCATACCTGTGGAAAATTTCACCTTTTGGCAGTGGCCGGGCCCTGCGCGCGCATTAAGCCATTCGCTGTTATCAGATATATCCAGCCTGATGAATATAGGTATGGTTTTGGGGGCAGCCATNGTTGCCGCTGGTTCTGGTCAGCTCTCNCGTCAAAANTGGCCTTCAGGACAGCAGNTNGTTGCTGCAGCCGTTGGGGGAGTTTTGATGGGAATTGGGGCAAGACTGTCGTTTGGCTGTAATATTGGGGCCTTTNTGGGTGGAATTGCCTCTGGCTCATTGCATGGCTGGATCTGGTTNGTNGTGGCGATGACGGGCAGCTGGGCAGGCATTCAGATACGCCCGCGCTTCGGACTGGAAAAATAGGCAGGACGCAGCGATGACACTTTCACCAAAGAAAATTTATCTGATGCTAATCGTTCTTNGCGCTATCCTCATGACNTTTGATCATTTGACCAGCAACGCGTTNACTGATGTTGGCTCGCCGTCTGAGCTGGGCAATGCATGTGCGCCCTGCGGTGCGCCTTGTGTTGATAACCAGGCAAAATAGCAGCAGGGATAAGCTGTTTAGTTNGTTTTTGGTGGCAAAGGTACAGGCGTGAATTTATAAGGTCCGCCAGCAAGTCCAAGCCTGGCTGCCCGTCCGAATTCAACGTATTTATGCGCAGTCTGCAGGAACTTATGCTGTGTGGCTTCATCTAGTTCGCGCATTAGNTTTGCNGGGCTACCCGCCCATAACTGGCCGGAAGGGACAGTTTTACCAGGTGGCACAAGCGCACCAGCTGCCACCATTGCACCGCTTTCCACGACAGCCCCGTCCAGCACAATAGCGCCCATACCAACAAAACTATTATCCTGAAGGGTACAGGCATGGACAATAGCGCCATGACCAACCGTTACATATTCACCAATGATAGTTGGCAATGTTCCTGAATCAATATGCACCACTGAATTATCCTGAATATTGCTGCCCTTGCCGATAGTGATGTAATTGGCATCACCGCGCAGAGTCACATTGTGCCAGATGGAACAGTCCGCACCGATACGAACAGAGCCCATAATAGCAGCAGTACTAGCAATATAGGCTGTGTCGTCAATCTCCGGCCAGTTATCGCAATATGCCTCAATAAACGGTCCCGAAAGTGATGAGGGTGTGTTCAGCATTATGGTCTCTCCATTTCCTCCACAGAACAGGATAATCTGTAATATGGACCTGTTTGTTTAAACAAACAATTCTTTGTGTTCTGCACGCAGCGCAACTTTCTGTACCTTGCCCATTGTGTTTCGCGGCAGAGCCTCAACAAAAAACACAGCTTTAGGCTGCTTGAATTTCGCCAGCTTATCAGCCAAGAACTCCATGACGCTTTCTTCATTCAATGTTTTGTCTGCTGCCACAATAACAGCAACAACAGCTTCACCAAAGTCAGGATGTGGCACACCAATCACAGCTGATTCATTGACTTCTTCCAGCTCATCTATCATACTTTCAATTTCTTTTGGATAGATATTCAGCCCGCCAGAAATGATTAAATCCTTATCCCGCCCGACAATGACGATATAGCCATGCTCGTCAATCCGAGCCATGTCCCCGGTGATGAAGAACCCGTCATCACGGAAGGATTCTTTCGTCTTTTCAGGCATTTGCCAGTACCCTGTGAACACATTATCGCCTTTCAGCTCAATTATGCCAATCTCACCATCAGGCACTGATTTGCCTGTTTTAGCATCTGCAATCCGCAGCTCAACACCTGGCAGTGGCACGCCAACTGTGCCAGCTATCCTCTCTCCATCATATGGGTTTGATGTACTCATATTGGTTTCGGTCATTCCGTATCGTTCCAGTATTTTCTTACCCGTACGGGCGGCAAAGCTTTTATGCGTTTCAGCCAAAAGTGGGGCAGAGCCGGAAATGAAAAGGCGCATATGCTGGCTGGCTTCGCGGGTGAANCGNTCCTCATTTAGCAATCTTGTGTAAAAAGTNGGAACCCCCATCATTGTNGTNGCTTGNGGCAAGAAAGACAGCGCTTTGTNAGCGTCGAATTTNNGCAGAAAGATCATGCTACCCCCAACCATGGNCAGNAGATTGCAGGCCACAAACAAACCATGNGTGTGATATATTGGCAGCATATGCAACAACACATCATCTTCTTCAAACTGCCAAAAATCACGCAATACCTCTGTGTTGGAGTGNAGGTTNCGATGACAGAGCTGCGCCCCTTTGGACCGNCCGGTTGTGCCTGATGTGTATAGAATAGCAGCTAGNTCCTCAGAGCCTCTNGCAACAGCTNNAAACTGAGCGNCTTGCTGCTCTGCTAGCGCAGGCAGGGTNCCGCTTTCATCTGCATTCAANGTGAGCAAATTTGCCCCTTGGGCTTCTGCTATGGGGGTGACTGCCNGTTTGGNCTTTTCATCAACAACAACCAGNCGGGNCTGCGCATTAGAGATAAAATAGTCAAGTTCNTGGGCGGTGTAGCTTGTATTCAAAGGCAGATAAACACCGCCAGCCTTGATTGTTGCCACATAAAGAGCAAGCTGGGTATTTGATTTGGCCGCCTGTACTGCGACTCTGTCTCCTGTTTTCANGCCANTGGCAATCAGCGCACGCGCCAGCTTATTCACCAGTTCATGAAAAGTGGCATAGGATAATGTCTGTGTCTCGCCAATCAGGAAAGGTTTTGAATTATCTTCATGCGGGGCGAATACATGATCATAAAGATGGTTGCTCATTATAAGGAGACCTTTCTTCCTGTCACAAGGCCAGGACTTTTTTGAATTAAGCACAGATCAAAGTGGAGATATACCTCTTCAGGGGCCTCATGCAAAACCATCTCTGCCCGCATCGCTTCCATCAGATGAGATTTAGTTTGTAGCATTTTGGAAGGTGCGGTTAACCATGTTGACAGTTAGACAGTAAAGCGTCTTAATTTGGTATACAATATTTTACTTTACTCCTCTTGCAGGTGGTTTTGCATGCCTCATTCCTGCAGCAGTCATGTATAAAAGGATTTTGTTATGGCATTTGAGCCGTCTTGTCCCATTCTCGATCATATAACCGTGCTTGACCTGACCCGCGTACGATCAGGTCCGACCTGTGTGCGTCAACTTGCTGATTGGGGAGCAAATGTACTTAAGATAGAAACACCATCTGAGGCTGGGTCGGATATGGGGGGAACACGTGACAGTTCNGACTTTCAGAATCTGCAGCGTAATAAACGGTCTATGGTGCTTGACCTGAAATCTGATGCAGGTAAAGCAATTTTTTTTAAGATGGCAGAAACCGCTGATGTAATCGTTGAAAATTACCGGCCTGATGTTAAACATCGCCTTGGCATTGATTATGAGACCATAAGAGCGTTTAACCCTCGCATTGTTTATGCTTCTATCTCTGGTTTTGGTCAGGATGGTCCTTTATCAAAGCGGCCTGGATTTGACCAGATTGCCCAAGGTATGGGTGGGCTGATGTCAATTACAGGTGCTCCTGGGCAGGGGCCGATGCGGGTCGGTATTCCTATTGCTGATCTAACTGCTGGCGGTTTTGCTGCGCAGGGTGTTTTGCTGGCACTTCTAGGCCGAGAGAAAACAGGCGAGGGGCAGTGGGTGCAAACTTCGCTTTTGCAGGCCCAGATCGCCATGCTGGATTTTCAAGCAACTCGGTGGCTTATGGATTCAGAAGTGCCTCCCCAAGCAGGAAATAATCACCCTACTTCCATACCAACAGGGGTTTTTGAAACAAGTGATGGGTTCATAAATATCGCTGCTGTTGGACAACATATTTGGAAGAGGTTCAAGGAAGAAGTTGGGGATAGTAGATTAGATGATGAGATGTTCGAAACGCGAGATAGTCGAAGTGAAAACCGTGACCTTTTAGGCGATCTCATAAATGAAAATATGAAAAAAGATAGCAGCAAAAATTGGATAAAACGACTTAATGCTGCTGGCGTCCCAAGTGGTGAGATCAATACCATTGATAAAGTCTTCTCAAATGAACAGGTCCGTCATCTTGGTATTGCCCGGGATATGAACAGCATCGAGCGGGGCGCAGTTCAGGTAGTGGGTCAGCCTATTATCATGAGTAATGCGGATCCCTCTATTCAACGCCCGCCCCCAGGCAAAGGTGAACATAGCCGCGAGATACTTGCCGAATTTGGATATAGCGATGCCGAGATTGATGCGTTTGCTAATGAGGGCGTGATATGAAACTTTCTGATTTAGACAGTTATGCAGAAGGTAAAATCCTCGCTGGTTGCATTGATCTCACAGGCTATGTGGTGATCAATAATCCTGAAAGACACAATGCTGTTTCTCTTGCAATGTACGAAGCTGCTGCAGAAGTTGTGGAAGCTATGGCCTTAGATGATAATGTGCGGCTTTTGATTATTCGCGGTGCAGGTGGGAAAGCTTTTGCTTCAGGGGCTGACATTTCCAAATTTGAAAAAGAACGGTCAAGTGAGGCGCAAGTTGCAGCTTATACAGCTGCCTCTACCCGATTTTATAATGCCGTATTCACGTTTCCAAAACCAACGATTGCGGAAATAACCGGCTATTGTATCGGTGGCGGGATGGGGCTTGCTGTCTGCTGTGATATCCGGCTGTGCGAGGATAAATCACGTTTTGCTGTTCCAGCAGCAAGGCTAGGACTTGGTTACGGGTTTGACGGCGTATCCCGCCTGTCAGCTCTGGTTGGCCCGTCAATGGTAAAGGAAATTTTCTTTACTGCCCGTCAGTTTACCGCGCAGGAGGCCTATGATATGGGGCTAGTCAATCGTGTACTGCCCGGGCATATGCTTGGAGCTTATGTGGCAGATTACGCCAAGCGCATTTCTGAAAACGCGCCAATGACGATGGCATCAGTAAAGGCGATTACTGCGGATATACAAAAGACTGAAACAGAACGTGACCGTGCCCATATTGATGCGTTGGTCAAAGCCTGTTTTGACAGTGAAGATTATATTGAGGGTCGTCGGGCTTTTATGGAAAAGCGTAAACCGCAATTCAAGGGACGCTAATCGCGTCAAAAGGGGATGGAATGGCACAGCTGACACTGAAACAACGTATAGGCATTGATATTGGTCGACGCGTATCTGTCGAAGATGGAATTGAGTGGGCGGCACAGAACGATGTTCAAATCATCGATGTGCAAACAGATATTCATCCGAATGCGTTGGAAAGCTTCGATGCTAAGCGGATTAAGGGTGTGCGCTCAGCCAAGGAAAAACATGGGCTGAAGCTGGGGCTTCATACTCTATCTGGCGTCAACGTTGCTGAAATTTCACCGTTCTGCCGAGATGCGGTCGATGCATACATGAAAGCTTATATTGATCTGGCGCCTCAAATTGGGGCCGAATGGATTGTGGTGCATGGCGGCTACCATTTTACCGCCTGCCGGACAATTCGCATGCAGGCCTCAATTGAACGGCTGAAGCGCATTTCTGCTTATGCAGAGAAAAAAGGGGTTATGTTGCTGCTGGAAAATCTAAATTGGGAGCCTGTGCTGGCGGAGGTGAATTACATGCCGGTCACACCAGCGGAAACAATGTATTTTTTTCAGCAGGTTCAAAGTCCAGCCCTGCGCTGGTCATTTACGGCTAATCACGCACATTTTTTGCCAGGTGTCGGCATTTCCAATTTCATTGATGCTGTGGACTTCTCACTCTGTCATGAAGTCAGGTTGGCGGATAATAATGGCTCTTATGAAATTCATCAGCGTCCNGGAGAAGGTACAATCGATTTTGGTGCGATGTTTAAGAAGATCGAGGGGCTGGGTTATCAGGGGCACTACACCAACGGCTTCACCACAATTGAGGATATGCTAGCAGGGCGCGATTATATGCTGGCCCGTGCAAAAGAGGCAGGGGTCAAAATCGATTAAGCTGACGCGTTAGCAGAATCAGGCAGGATGCGCTTTATANAATAGTTAGGNTCTTTNCGCTGTCNCCATAGTACAGGTANCATCTCTGNAAAGACAGGCCAGAGCCCGNNATAGGCTGGNGGACATTGATCTTTTATNAATTCATGCAGCGCTGGCAAATGATAATATGGTATATTCGGATACAGATGATGTTCCAGATGATACTGCATATTCATATATAAAAACCCTAGGACGGGTCCTAGATGGATTGTGCGTGTGTTCAGTCTGTAGTCACGAACATTCTGTGCCAGCCCCACATGCTGTGATAAAGCGAAAAGATGCCTGAGTGAGCCTCCGAACATTGTCGGCAAAGGCCCAATTAAAAGAACAGGAAGCCAGCTTGATAGATAAAGGCTCGATGCCACTGTACCCGCAAGTATAAAAATCCACAGACGAGCTTTTCTGGCTGCTCCGACAGGAAGGGCTGTTCGTCCACTCTGCCGGTCTTTTTTTGTCAGAAGGTTCAGTGCATGTATCGTTGTGTCTTTTAGGCCACGTGTACATCTATCTACCATAAACAGATTTTTCAACAAAGCACGGTAGTCAGGTGGAACAGGCGTGACGATTTCCGGATCTCTAGCGGTTATAATAGTGTGTAAATGGTGCGTGTCGTGACTTTTTGTGCGCAGAAAACTCTCTCTCAAAACCATAAAGCTTGTCAGTTCAAAAAAGAATTTATTCAATGCCTTCGTTTTAAAGGCTGTGCCATGGCCAGTCTCGTGTTCACGTGACTGCGAGCCTGTACTGTACAGTACGCTGTAGACATATAAAGGAATGACGGCATACCAGCTTCCCCATAACAAGCAGGTTAAGCTGGCAAACCCACCCATCAGAGCCAACCATGTAAACATATCACGAAAGGGGCGGGCATCCTCACGCTTCATCAATGGACGCAAGTCTGCAGGGTCAACTTTTAACTTCACCCATCTCTTATTTTGTCCATATGTCTTGGTATTCTGTGTCATGAAGTAAGCTTGTATAATTAATCGTGCACTTATCAAAACCTCAAAAGCATCACCCTATCCTCATTTTTATTTCAAGTGAAAAAGCACAATTTTCTAAAGGCAGAAAAAAATTTATTGAATCATCGTGATGACTTGCCAACGTCAGTAGAACGCGGTTTACTATTTCCATAAATGGAATTGTGTATACCAAATTTTCCAAGGGAGGAACTACACATGAAGACGACTAAACTATTAGCGGCCATTGGTTCTAGTGTCGCTATCATGGCAGGTGCTATGATGATGACTGCAACACCAGCGATTTCTGATGGCCATGGGTCTATTGAAGTTATCACGCATGCTGGTGCAGGCGGTGGCACAGACGTGAACGCCAGAATGATGATGATCCGCACCCGTCGGGCTTTGAAGCAGGACATGGTTGTGGTGAATAAACGTGGCGGTGGCGGTGCTGCGGCGATGAACTATTTCAAGACACGTCCAGCAGATGGCAATACAATTTTGATGTTTACTGTTGGTCATGCGATTTCAATGGCTGCAGGCAAGACAAAGCTGACTCTTGACGAGATGGCTCCACTTGGTCGTGGCACGAACGACCCTCAGATCCTAATGGTTAATTGTAAAAAGACAAAATATAAGACACCTGAGGAGTTTGTTGCTGGTGTAAAAGCAGGTGATAAGCTGACTTATGGCGGCACACAGTCAGGAACAATCGACCATATTACCGTATATCTGTGGGCAAAGATGATGGGTCAGCCAATGCCAAATTATGTTCCATTTGGCGGTGGTGCAGAGTTGGCCACACAGCTGGTTGCTGGTGCGGTGGACGTTGGCACGCTTAATCTTTCTGAAGCATTGTCACAGGTTGAATCTGGTGATGTGTGCCCAATGGTTATCCTTGACAGAAACCCAATGGCACCAATTCCAAAAGCAAAGACATCTATTGGGATGGGCATTGACCTAGAGCTGGCAACTGTTCGCGGTTATGCCACTCACGCTGGTGTTGATAAAGCACGCCGTGATGAACTTGAAGCTGGCATGATGAAGGCAATGAACCATTCACTTTATCAAGCTTATCTGGCGAATTCTGGCCTCAACGAAACATCACCTATGGGTGCTGCAGAATGGGGCAAGCAGATGAAGATGATGGTCAATGAATTTGGCCCTGCCTTGAAAGAAATGGGCTTGGTGAAGTAATCATCATTTAGGCGAACTATCTGCGCTCCCGCATAGAGTTGCGGGAGCGCCTTTTTAAGGGGAAAAACTAGCCATGATCAAACAACAAATCGTGCCAATTGTGCTAACGATTGTTTCTGTTGTGATTATTTATCTGGCTCTGCAGTTGGATTTGTCGCCACCGATGATCGTTGGTGACAGTATGCAGCCCCGAGCATTTCCTATATTTTTGATGGCACTCAATTTGCTTTTGACAGCAATTCTTGCCTATCAAATTTTTAAGACCCCGCCAAAGAAGCCTGAACCTATGAACCGTGTGACCTGGCTGTCCATGGTCTTAATGGTTCTGTTTTATGGACTAACTGTATCTACAGATATGTTTATCGCCATTGCTGCAGTAATGTTTTTGTTGTCATTGGCTTGGGGTGAACGGCGTCTGCTGGTCGCTGCAGCGAACGCGGTTCTTACACCTTTTCTTATTTTTCTTTTATTTGATAATGTTCTGCGCATCCGGTTCCCGCGCGGCATTCTAATGAATTGGTATTATGGATAGGGAGACGAACTGATGTATGAGGCATTATCCGCTCTAGGCTCAGTAGTTTTAGATCCCTATTTACTGTTTCTTATTTTTGCAACCACCATTATTGGTATTGTTATTGGGGTATTGCCTGGGCTTGGAGCCACTACTGGGGCAGCANTGCTNCTGCCNTTCACNCTAACAATGGACCCTGTGCANGCAATTGCAGTACTGGCCACCATTTATGTATCAGCAACTTTTGCCGGCTCAATCACAGCTATTCTCATTAACACGCCAGGAACTTCTGCGGCTGCCGCAACTACTTTTGATGGTTTTCCATTGGCCCAGCGCGGTGAAGCAGGACGAGCTTTAGGAATTGCAGTTATTGCCTCGACCTTTGGTGGCATTGTCTCTGTCATTGTGCTGTGTTTTGCCGCCCCTCTACTGGCGCGTGTGGCTTATGAATTTCGTCCGCCTGAATATTTCGCCCTGACAATTTTTGGTCTCTCGATGTTGGCTAGCATCAGTGCTGGCGGAGCTGTCAAAAACCTAATTGGCGGCGTGTTCGGGGTCTGGCTGTCAACTATTGGAGCTGAACGNGTGACTGCGATTGAGCGGTTCATGTTTGGAAACTATGAATTATATGAAGGGCTCTCCTTTGTGCCCGTTATGATTGGCCTTTTCGCGATGTCTGAGCTTCTGGTTCAATCCAAAATGGCTAATCAAGCTGTTGAATATATAAAGATGAAAGCTGTTCAACTGCCAAGCCGGGAGGACTATAAGAAGATCTGGAAGACGGTTTTGCGTTCATCAGGTATTGGCACCTTCATTGGCATTTTGCCTGCGGAAGGGGCAACAGTGGCATCAATGATTGGTTATTCTGAGGCAAAAAGATGGTCCAAGAATAAAGAGGAATTCGGCAAAGGCTCCATAGAAGGAATAGCAGGTGCTGAATCTGCCAATAATGCAGCCACAGGCGGGGCGATGGTGCCGACCATGGTTTTGGGAATTCCNGGAAGTGGNACCACGGCNATTATTTTGGTTGGTNTAATGGTGCANGGTCTNCGCCCNGGNCCNTATTTGTTNAATGAACANGTNACNGCTGTNTANCANATTTTNGGGTCAATGTTTGTNGCNAATNTNATGTTNNTATTAATGGGCCTATATGCTGCTAAAATTTTTGCTCGTATCTCACTAGTCCCAGCCGCAATCTTATGGCCGATTGTGTTTGCCTTGTCTGTCATCGGAGCCTATGCGCTGAACTCNTCAATGCTTGATATTTGGATTGTGCTAATATTCGGNGTNATNGGGTTTNTAGCTCGNCGNTTTGGGTTTGCTGTTGCNCCGATTGCNGTNGGNCTTATNCTNGGNAAAATGGTNGAGGTGAATTTGCAGAANTCACTNAAGATNTTNAANGGGGAATGGTGGCAGATTTTCACTCAACCTCTGGCAGTGTTTTTTCTCATCTTGGCATTTTTAGGGTTGTGCGGGCCGCAATTGTTCAGACTGGCCACACGGGGGTCATTTGAGGCCAAAGACGGGAAAAGCGATTAAGGTTCAATCAATTTCGAAGTGTGGTAGAGCAGCGGTGTTCAGCTCAAACCCTAACCCAGGCGCATCTGTCATTTTCAGCCAGCCCTGTTTCGGCTCAGGCAGTCCAATATATAGCCGTTTGCAGACCTCAACAGAGCTGTAGTGATATTCAACCAGTCCGCCATTGGACAGGCCTGCCTGCAGATGCTGGTTGAAAAAGGGCCAGGCCCCGCCATTATCCACTGAGATATTAAAACTGTTGGCCAATGCGGCAATCTTCTGACACTGGGTAAAGCCGCCTGTGATCGCTACATTTGGCTGAATAATATCAACAGCACCGGCGATCATCATGTCCCTGAACCGGTAAGCCTGTCCCTCATTCTGGCCGCAGGCCAGCCTGATTGTGGTCTGAGACCGCAGCTCAGCCAGTTGGCGGACATCATTTTGAGTAACAGGTTCCTCAAAAAATTCGATTCGAAAGGACTCAATCATCTGACAAAGCTGGCGTGCGTGATATAGATCAAGGCTACAATTTGCATCGATAAACAGCTCAACCTCAGGCCCAGCGGCCATGCGGACAGTTTCCACGCGCTTAGCATCTTCAAGGATGACATCGCCTAAAAGGCGCGGCTCATCACGCCTTGCTAAAGCTTGATTGCCTACAGTCATTTTTAGTCTGTTAAAGCCCTTAGCCTGCCATCTAGTGGCGGCTTCTGCCAATTCTTCTGCTCGATAAAATCCAAAGCCAAATGTTGCATAAACAGGACATTTATCCCGTGCTCCACCCAACAATCGCCAGATAGGCTGGCCAAAGGCCTTTCCCTTGATATCCCATAGCGCAATATCAAGTGCAGCTATGGCATGCATGCCCACTCCNGACTGGCCACGCGGGACTAACANCCAGTAAAGCTTGTCCCAAATCTGTTCGTGNAGCAGGGGGTCTGCTCCCATCAGCTCAGGTGCTGCCACGGATAAAACAGCTGCTTTTANTGGCACAGCAGGNCCGATGGCAGTCAGCCCATGGCCGGTTATGCCNTCATCGGTATCTATTTCAACCACACAGACCTGATGGCCNGCTGTTTTAATATCATCTGTGATATCCAGCTGAGCAGTCACATTTAAAGCATAAGCCCTGATAGCTGTAATTTTCACCTTAGTTCCTTTTTAGCGCGATAGGGGACAAGTGGTTACTGCCAGTTACTGACCATATTACATGCAATATCAAAAGCGGCCGTCATCGCCTTTACATCTGCTGTTCCTGTACCAGCAATATCAAAAGCAGTTCCATGCGCAGGCGTGGTTACTGGAAACGGTATCCCGCCCTGAACGGTTACGCCGCGGTCAAACCCCATCAGTTTTAATGCAATCTGGCCCTGATCATGATACATGGTGATGATGCCATCCACCTCGCCTGCCTTTGCTTTCAGGAAAACTGTGTCTGATGGCCAGGGGCCGTCCACATTCACTTGTTTTGCCTGAAGCTTTTGAACAGTAGGTGCAATAACATCAATTTCTTCGCGGCCGAAATTGCCATTATCGCCTGCATGAGGGTTCAGGGCAGCCACGGACAGTCTTGGTCTACTCATGCCAGAGCAGCGCAGTGTTTTATCGATCAGATGGACGGCTTCTGAAATACGATGCTCGGTGATGTAGTCTGGAACNTCTTTCAGGGCGATGTGGCTNGATACTCGGCTGGTCCACAGGCCTTCCAGCGTATTCAGCTCAGAAATATAGGTCTCCACTCCCAAGAATTCTGCCATGTAATGCAGCTCGTCCTCATGCCCCAGTCCAGCTTCAATCAANGCAGCTTTGTTAAACGGTCCAAANGTTATNGCATCAATTATACCATCACGCGCCAGTTCTAATGCACAGTTAAGGTTTGACAAGGCAGACAGACCATTCGCCAAGGTGACCTCGGCAATGCTGACCTCTTCTTCAGCAATCGTCTGCCGGTCAAAATGCGCATAACCAGCCTTACTTACTTTCCAGTTGCCCTGAAGCGGTTTACAAGAGCACAGTTCAAAACTTACCCCCGCCTGGTCCATGCCTTGGGCAAACAGATGTCCGTCCCCAATTAACAGAATATCTGCCTTCTGCTGTGTTTGCCTATCTGCTAAGAGTTTTGCAATTAGCTCAGGGCCAATGCCGCCTGGGTCACCTGGAATGATGCCTATTTTTGGTTTGCTCACAGCTTATCCTCTTCATTTATTAGTGTAGAATTTTGATCTGTCTCAAAGGCAAATTTAATATTTTCAACCGCGCTGCGGACATGTCCGCGTAATGCAGCTGCTGTCCTTTCTTTGTCTCTTGCCATCAGGGCGTCAGTTATATGGTGGTGCTGAGACAGTGTCTGCGCGCGTTTCAGGCGCATCCGTGACGATACAAAGCGCGCTCTGAATAGGCGTCTGTTGTATTGTGTGTGAGTTTCGATAAGAGGGGTATTCGCGCTGGCATGAATAATACTGCTGTGGAACTGCATATCCAGTTCGAAAAATTTCAATGCAGCTTCAGTATTAGTTTCGGACTGCATTTTATCATTCAGCAGTTTAATATGGTGCAGCTGCTCATCTGTTGCTGCTGTGCAGGCCAGCTCGCCAGCCAGGGCTTCAAGGCAGCTAATGACGGTAAGATATTCACAGATATCGTCAAAGGTGGGGTTGGCCACATAAGGCCGGCGCGTTGTGGTATATTCAATGAGGCCTTCCGTCTCAAGAAGCCGCATCGCCTCACGCATGGGGGTTCGGCTAATCCCAAGCAATTCTGCCAAATCACGTTCAGGTATAGATGTTCCCGGAGCCAGCTTTTCCAGAAGGATAAGATCGCGCAATGTATCGGCTGTTTCTTCACCAAGTGACTTGCGGGTCTTTACGGTTATATGCCCGTCTTCCAACAATTTTCTTAATGAAGAATTGCGGGCCATTTCAGCTATTTCCCCCAGCGCAGGACCACGGGGTCATGAGGAGCCATCAGTTCAATGAGCGCTTGTCTTGTTTGCGGATGAAGCGGGGCGATAGGGTGGCGACAAAACGCCGATTTGATCACACCGCCTTCTACCATCGCTTCCTTTGCTGCGCGGAATCCGCATTGTCTGTTTTCATGGTTGATTACTGGTAATAGACGGCTGTACCCCTCAACAGCCTCGTCACGCCGCCCCTCCATATGGGCAAAAATTACAGGTCGGATCAAATCGGGGATCAAAGCTGATGTCATAGAGCCCCTGGCACCGGCATCCAAATCTGCCAGCAGGGTAATGGCTTCTTCTCCATCAAATGGGGCTTCAATGGCAGCTCCGCCTTTATCAACCAGCACACGCAGCTTGGCCGCCGCTCCAGCACATTCGATCTTGAACATTTTGACCATATCTATCGTGTTGGCCACTCTAATCAAAAAATCAACCGGCAGTTCAACCCCGGACAAAGGCGCGTCCTGGATCATGATTGGAATACCAACATCCCCTACACGGGCCAGCTGTTCATAAGTCTGCTCTGCTGTGCCTTTCAATAATGCTCCATGATAAGGCGCCATCATCATGACNGCTTCCGCTCCAAGCTGCTTTGCNAATTTAGCACGGGTAACCACAATATCAGTAGCAAAGTGACTGATCGTCACAATCAGCGGAATGCGCTCGCTAGCATGCTCAAGACAGACCCTTGTCAGTTGCTCACGTTCTGCATCTGAAATGAGGAACTGTTCTGAAAAATTTGCNAGAATGCAAATGCCATCAACACCCTGATCNATCATGCAGTCCAAAACACGTATCATGCCCTCATAATCAACCACACCATCTGCGCTGAACGGTGTTGGGGCGACAGGCCATATGCCCTTATAGACTGGCTTGGTCATAGTATTCAGCCTTTCATCCTTTAGGCGCTGATGTAGCTTGTTTTCACGATTGTATAGAATTCACGGGCATATCCGCCTTGCTCTCGCGGGCCGTAGCTGGACCCTTTGCGGCCGCCAAACGGCACGTGATAATCCACGCCTGCAGTTGGCAAATTCACCATCACCATGCCTGCCTTTGACTTTTTGCGGAAGTCAGTTGCGTATTTTAATGATGTTGTGCAGATGCCAGCAGACAGTCCAAAATCAGTATCATTTGCTAGATGCAGAGCTTCATCATAATCAACTGCTTTAATCACAGATGCGCAAGGGCCAAAGATTTCTTCACGTGAGACCCTCATATCATTTGTTGCTGAGGCAAACACAGCAGGCTTTTGGAAAAAACCCGGCCCATTCTGGATTGATCCGCCGCGGACATCACAGCCCTCGTCTGCTGCAAGTTTGACGTAATCCACATTCTGTTGCAGCTGTTTTTCATCGACCACGGGCCCAATCTGGGTTGCGCTGTCCAAAGCATCACCAACAACTAGGTTATCTGCAGCCTCAGTCAGAGCACCTACAAATTTATCATAAATACCTTTAGTTACAATAAGGCGGGAGGAGGCTGTGCATCGTTGTCCGGTTGAAAAAAATGCTCCATTCACACACGCCCCAATAGCAACATCAAGGTCAGCATCATCCATGACCACCATCGGGTTTTTACCCCCCATTTCCATCTGAACTTTTTTGCCTAGGCTTGCGCAGGTCACGCCAATTTGGCGACCGGTTGGCACCGAGCCTGTAAAGCTCACAGCATCTATGTCTGGGTGTTCGGCAATACGGGCCCCCACCACGGAACCAGACCCAAGAACAAGATTAAACACGCCTTTGGGGCAGCCTGCCTCATCAAGAATTTTGGCCAGTTCCCAGGCGCATGCAGGGGTTAACTCAGCTGGTTTCATGACAACTGCATTACCAAAGGCAAGTGCAGGGGCAATCTTCCAGGCCGGAATCGCAATTGGAAAGTTCCAAGGCGTGATCAGCCCGACAATGCCAACAGCCTCACGCTCCATCATCACATCTACGCCAGGGCGCACAGAAGCCACTGCGTCACCCAGATTGCGTAAGGCTTCGCCAGCGAAGAATTTNAAAATCTGCGCGGCACGGATGGTCTCCCCCACAGCCTCNGCGAGCGTTTTGCCCTCCTCACGAGCCAGNAGANGGCCCAGCTCGTCCTTGCGAGTCATGATCAGTGCCCCTGCTTTTTCCAGAACATCATGACGTATCTGCGGGCTGGCATCAGCCCAGCTAGGCTGCGCGTCAGCAGCAGCGGCAACAGCCTGATCCACGCGGCCAGCATCGCCTCTGGCGAATCGGCCAATGATATCCGCCGTATTTGAAGGGTTTATATTCTGTGAATGATCACTATCCTCAACCCAGTTTCCGCCAATGAAATGCGCCCCAATAGTTTCTGCGTAATCCACAGCCCCGCCCTCCTTCAGGCACCAGTACTTTCTGGTTTGATTTAATTCAAATATGGTATACCAAAAACCATAAGCTGTTTTAGGTATCAACGCAAACGTAAAAGGGGGGGCTTCTTATTGTTTGTGCACTGATGAAAGGTGTTTACTTGCCTGTCCACTCAGCAGGCCGCTTCTCAAAAAACGCGCTAATTCCCTCTTTAAAATCATTACTGCCGAAGCACATTTTGATCAGGTCATGATCATCCGGCAGGGGAGTAGCTTCGCGCAGGCGCCGGATACCGTTAAGGGTTGCTTTTATGGTAAGTGGAGCAGATTGGGTCATAGATGTTGCCAGTTCTAGCGCTCGGGCCTCAACTTGGCTTTGGTCCTCCAAAAGTTCGGTGATAAAGCCTGCTGATTTTGCATCCTCAGCATCAATTAATTGCGCCGTAAGCAGGATATGGGCCGTTCTAGCCTCACCAATCAGGGCAATCAGTCGCTTCAGATTGGAAATCGCAACACAATTACCGAGTGTTTTGGCAATAGGTACACCAACCTTAACAGACCGGCTGCCAATGCGTAGAGAACAGGATGCGGCAATGGCCGCACCGCCACCTGTTACAAAACCATTCAGTGCTGCAATTGTTGGAACTTCGCAATATTCTATTTCGTGCAGAACAGCCTCGATCATCTGCTCATAGGCAATTGCATCATCTTCGCCTGAAAAGGTTTTAAATTGTGATATATCTGTACCGGCAGCAAAGGCAGCATCGCCAGCCCCTTTAAAAATGATGACCTTAAGCATATCCGGGTCATCATTAGTGCCAGCGCGTGCGCAGATTTGTTTAATTTTATTATACATTGCAAAGGTGGTTGCATTACGCCGATGCGGCCGGTTCAGGGTCAGGATGCCGATGCCATTTTGAGCCTCATAAAGCAGGTCATTTCCGCATGCTTTAGGTTCAGTTGTCATTTCCTGTTCTCCTAGCTGTTTGGATTTAATCAGTATGTGCGGAAAGATAGGACATAGCTTTTGCCATGCCGCCGGTCTGATGCGGAATGCCAGCCAGTCCCAATCCCATTTCAACGCCGCTGAGTGTACCCAGCATCATCAGATCATTAAAATCGCCAAGATGTCCAATACGGAAAACTTTGCCAGCTAGTTTTGATAAGCCGTTTCCAAGCGACATGTCAAAATTTTCCAAAACTGTGGCTCGAAACTCATCCGCGTTATGCCCTTCTGGTAGCAATACAGCTGTCAATGAACTGGAATAGTTTTTAGGCTCTTGGCATAGGACTTCAAGGCCCCAGGCTTGCACCGCCTGCCGGGTTGCTTCTGCGTGCCTGTCATGACGAGCAAACACATTATCAAGTCCTTCTTCATGCAGCATATCAATCGCTTCTTTCAGCCCATACATCAGGTTGGTGGCTGGTGTAAACGGAAAAGCTCCTGACGCATTTGCAGCAATCTGATCCTGCCAGTCCCAGTAAGACCGCCGCATGCCGCCTGTTTTGGACTCTTGAATGGCACGTTCAGACAAGGCATTGAAAGACAAACCAGGGGGTAGCATCAGCCCTTTTTGTGACCCTGAGACAGTTACATCGACGCCCCACTCATCATGTCTNTAATCNATCGAGGCCAGTGATGAAATTGTATCAACCATTAACAACGCATCATGACCAGACGCATTTATTGCTGNGCGCACGTCATCAATACGGGATGTTGACCCAGTTGACGTTTCATTATGCACGACACAGACCGCTTTAATCTTGCCGTCCTTGTCTGCACGCAGCCGGTCTTCAACAGCTTGTGGATCCACACCGCGGCGCCAGTCTGTTTCCAAAAATTCTGTTTTCAGTCCCAGATTACTGGCCATTTTATGCCAGAGCGTCGCAAAGTGACCAGTTTCAACCATCAGCACCAGGTCACCTTCTGCCAGCAAATTCACCAGCGCAGCTTCCCAGGCTCCTGTACCAGAGGCAGGATATATTACAACATGACTCTTTGCTTTGAAAATGGTTTTCATACCTGCCAGACAAGCTGCACCGATTTTGGCAAAATCCGGCCCGCGATGATCAATTGTGGGATAGTCCATTGCGCGCAGAATGCGATCAGGCACATTACTTGGCCCGGGTATCTGCAGAAAATGTTTACCAGCTTTGTAAGGTGAACTAGCCATTGCGCTTAATCCTTATTATTCTATATTTAGATGAGGAAGCCAGTTCTTTGGCTGTCGTGAATGCATAAGCGAAGAACCTTTGGATCGTGAAAAGGTGTCAACAGTGCGGTTGTTATGGCATATCCAATTCGGTATTCCAAGATGTACGCAATACAATTCCGTCTGATAACATGACTTGTCTTCTCTGTCTGTTTTCGCATCACTTTAATTAGACTTTGTTGAAATGCCAGATACCGTTTTTTCTTTGCTTGATTATACATCTGCATCTGCTCCCCGTGATCTATCTGCGTTACAGCGGGCATTGGGTGAGCGCGTCCTGACTGACCGTTTTGCGCGCGGCCGTTATTCAACAGATGCGTCTATCTATCAGATGGTTCCGCATGGGGTTGTTGTGCCTGAGAGGCTTGATGATGTGCGGGCAACGCTCGATTTTGCTCGAACTGAGGGCCTGGCAGTCTTGCCGCGAGGAGGCGGTACCTCGCAATGCGGCCAGACAGTGAACCATGCTATAGTGATAGACAATACCAAACATCTGAACCGGATTTTGTCATTAGATGTGACTGCTCAACGTTGTGTCGTAGAGCCTGGCATTGTGCTTGATGATTTGAACCGCCAGTTAAAACCGCATGGTTTGTGGTTTCCGGTGGATGTATCAACCTCCAGCCGGGCCACCATTGGCGGAATGGCAGGCAATAATTCATGTGGCGGACGCTCTCTCCGATATGGGATTATGCGTGATAATGTTACTGCTATTGATGCTATTATGGCTGATGGCAGCGATAGTCGCTTTGCACAAATAGATAGCAGTGAACTGAAGGGCATGCTGGCCTGTCTCTGGTCGGAACTCGTTCAGCTGGGCTGTGAACATAAAGAAGAAATCCTGTCCAAATTTCCGCAAGTTTTGCGTCGGGTTGGCGGCTATAATATCGATGCGCTTGTCCCAGACGCCATGGCTTTGCGGCCGGGGGGGCAAACAGGTGACGGCATGAACCTGTCACATTTGCTTGTGGGGTCTGAGGGCACGCTGGCATATTCACATGCGATAGAGTTGAAATTGTGGCCTCTGCCAGCCAAAAAAATTATGGGTATCTGTCATTTTCCAACCTTCTACAAAGCAATGGATGCAGCCCAGCACCTCGTTGCGCTTGATCCGGTAGCGGTGGAATTAATTGATGACACGATGCTGGAACTTGCTCGTTCCATTCCCCTTTTCAAGCCTATTGTGGAAGAGGCAGTTAAGGGTGAGCCAGCGGCGCTGCTGGTTGTGGAATTTGCTGAAGAGGATGAGGCAGAAAATCTGAGGCGTCTGGCAAGATTGCATGAGATGATGTCAGACCTTGGTTTTGGTTGGGATAAAGACCAAGAATGGACAGGCGGTGTCATTGACGCGATTGATCCTGGCCTACAGGGACGAGTTGCTGAAATGCGAAAATCCGGCCTGAATATCATGATGAGCATGAAACAGTCAGCTAAACCGGTATCCTTCGTTGAGGATTGTGCAGTGGATCTGAAACACCTTGCAGACTACACCGCAGGTCTGACAGAGATTTTTGAAAAGTATGGCACACGCGGGACTTGGTATGCGCATGCTTCTGTAGGGTGTCTTCATGTCCGACCCGTTCTGGATATGAAGCTGGGCGCAGATGTTGAGAAGATGCGGGCAATTGCTGAAGAAACTTTTGCCCTTGTGCGTCAGTATGGCGGGTCACATTCTGGCGAACATGGTGATGGTATTGTCCGGTCAGAGTTTAATGAGGTGATGTTTGGTCCAAAAATGGCAGAGCTGTTCCGCAGGGTCAAAAACTTGTTCGACCCGCATGGCTTGTTTAATCCAGGCAAAATTATTGATGCACCGCGTATGGATGCTCGTGAACTATTCCGTTTTGCCCCTGGCTATTCTGTGGATGAATTTCCCACCCAGCTTGACTGGTCAGTTTGGCCAGGTGCGGCCGGTGGGCTGCAGGGCGCTGTGGAGATGTGCAATAATAATGGGGCCTGTCGCAAGCTGGAAGNAGGGGTAATGTGTCCGTCCTTCCGTGTTACAGGTGATGANAAAGACAGTACACGTGGCCGGGCNAACACACTTCGGCTGGCCCTGTCTGGNCAGTTGGGACCAGAAGCGATGGCCAGTGATGACATGGCCNACACGATGAAATTATGCGTGTCCTGTAAGGGGTGTAAGCGGGAATGTCCAACNGGGGTNGATATGGCCCGGATGAAAGTCGAAGTCACNGCCCTGCGGACGGAAAAGAAAGGTCTGTCTGTACATGACAGACTAGTCGCGTATCTGCCTGACTATGCCCCGGTGGCCGCCCGNTTTNATCANCTNGCCAATTTGCTGCAGNCTGCCCGCCGCCATATTCCGNTACTGTCTTCTTTGCTTGAGGCGGTGACTGGTTTTACAGCCCGNCGCGATTTGCCGAAATGGTCTGGTCACCCGTTCCGTGATGCAGAGGTTGGCCAAACGCAATCAGCGAACGCNCGTCAGCCAGTAATTTTGTTCGCAGATACATTCAACAGGTATTTTGAACCTGAAAATCTGCGAGCAGCAGCGCGTGTGCTTGACGCTGCAGGCTATNAGCTGTTTATTCCGAAAACTCAGGGCAAAAAACCTGTTTGTTGTGGCAGAACTTATCTGTCAGCTGGGTTGGTGGATAAGGCNCGCCAGACAGCTGAAAATCTGGTACGAACCTATNTGCCCTTTGCNGAACAGGGCATACCAATTGTNGGACTTGAGCCGTCATGCACGCTGGCNCTTCGTGATGAGGTTCCCGCCCTNTTGTCCACAGCNGAAGCCAATAAGGTNGCAGAATATGTGCTAACCTTTGAAGAGCTTCTGGCNCGTGATAAGCCGGANTTAAAGCTACGNGAGACAGGTGGCAAAGCNTTGCTACATGGCCATTGTCACCAAAAAGCATTTGATGTGTTGCGACCGGTAGAAACTGTTCTTGCTGAGCTGGCCGGGTTTGAGGTCGAACAGGTGGAGACAAGCTGTTGCGGCATGGCCGGAGCCTTTGGTTATGGCACGGATACTTATGATCTCTCTATGAAAATGGGGTCAGCAAAATTGTTTCCACAAGTGAGAGATGCTGAGCCTGAAACTATTGTGGTCGCTGATGGCACTTCCTGCCGTTGCCAGATTGCTGATGGGACAGGAAGACAGGCACGGCATGTCGCTTCTATATTGGCGGACAGGTTGTAAAGTTGTCCTCAGTGCCTCTCGCGGGTAATGAAATCGGCAGCTTTTTCTGCGATCATTAGTGTCGGCGAGTTTGTGTTCCCAGACGTGATGGTAGGCATTACAGACGCATCTGCCACCCGCAGGCCAGAGATGCCGTGAACTTTCAGCCTATCACTGACCACGGCTCGTGAATCATTACCCATTTTTGCTGTACCCACAGGATGAAAAATTGTTGTGCTGATATCACCAGCCTTTGCAGCAAGTTCTTCATCGGACTGAATGTCAGCCCCAGGCAGAAATTCGTCAGTGACATGTTCTGCAAGCGGTGCCTGTCTTACAATATTCCGGGTCATCCTTATCGCTTTGGCAGCGACAAGTCGGTCAGCTTCAGCTGACAGATAATGAGGCGCGATATGCGGTTTGGCAAAGGGATCAGCTGACGTAATCTGCACGGTCCCACGTGAGTGTGGCCGCAGGTTACAGACAGAGGCAGTGAAAGCAGAGAAACTGTGCAGAGGCTCACCGAAGGCAGGAAGCGACAGCGGCTGNACATGATATTGCAGGTCAGGAGTTGCCATTGCCGGATCAGACTTCACAAATGCACCTAGCTGGCTGGGGGCCATAGACATNGGGCCGGAACGGTTNAGCAGATATTCAAGTCCGATTCGTATTTTTCCTGTCAGTTTATGCGCAAAGTCNTTCAGTGTGCGCACATTCTTGACCTTNTAAATNGTTCTGATCTGCAGNTGGTCTTGAAGGTTCTGNCCCACACCNGGCAGATTATGGCGAACCGCAATGCCGTTGCTCTGCAAAAGTTCAGGCGCACCAATGCCTGATAATTGTAAAAGCTGCGGTGTNCCNATGGCNCCACTACATAAAATCACTTCCCTTCTGCAGCCCGCAAGTGCCACTCGGTTATGATGATGAAACCGCAGTCCGGCAACCTTGAGGCCAGTCAAAACAATCTTTTGGGCAGTTGCACCTGTCAGCACAGTCAGATTCTTGCGGCCCCGTGCCGGAGCAAGAAAAGCCTTAGAACTGCTCCATCGCCAACCACGTCTCTGATTGACCTGAAANTAGCCGACACCTTCATTATTGCCGCGATTGAANTCNTCTATTGCCGGAATGCCAGCGGCGATACAGGCTGCNCTGAATTTNTCCAATATATCCCANGANANNCGCTGCTCTTCAACACGCCATTCNCCNCCAGAGCCATGCATATCATCNCCGCCGGCATAATGATCTTCTGACTTCTTAAAATAGGGCAGCACATCATCCCACCCCCAGTTTTCATTACCTAGCTGGCGCCAGTGTTCNTANTCCGCAGCCTGACCACGCATATAAATCATGCCATTAATNGAAGAACATCCTCCTAAGATGCGGCCACGTGGATAATTCAGNGACCGNCCGTTCAGNCCNTCTGCNGGAGCTGTNTTNAAACCCCAGTCTGTNCGCGGGTTACCCATACAATACAGATAGCCAACCGGTATCTTNGNCCAGATNTAATTATCACTTTCTCCTGCTTCCAAAAGCAGAACAGAAACANNCGGATTTGCTGACAGCCTNTTCGCCAATGCACAGCCAGCGGTACCTGCACCAACTATNATATAGTCAAACGGGCCAATATCCTCTGCNGGANTTTCTGTTTGTAAGGGTCTCATTTGTTCAAGGCTTCAGCATCTGGTTTGTCAGAAATATATCTGTACAGTGCGGTATGGTCTGCCTGCTGCCCCAGGGCAGATACGGCTGAATCAAGGCATGCTGCAAGGGCAGGGGTGACTGGTGTAGTGTAGCCAGCAGTCTCTATCAGCTCACGGGCTATATTTACATCCTTTGCCATAAGCTGCAGCGCAAAGCCGGAATTAAAAGTTTCAGGTAACACAAATTTTTCCAGCTTCATTTCTGTTGTGTTATTCCGGCCTGTTGAACTATTAATCACCTTGATGAATGTTTCTGGAGAAATGCCTGCATCTTTTGCTGTTGCCAGCGCCTGAAAGCTCGCAAGCAGACCAGCAGCAGACACATAATTATTCAGAGCTTTCATCGCATGGCCTGCTCCAACGGGGCCGACATGCTGCAGGTTTCCCATAGCGGTCAAAAGGATTTGGGCCCCACGGATGTCATCATCTTTGCCGCCAGCCATGATCATCAGCTCGGCACTGGCGGCTTTGGCCACACCCCCAGATACAGGTGCATCGATGAAACAGCTTCCTTCAGCTGTGATGTCGTCTGCAAGGCTCAGACTGTCTTGCGGATGGCAGGATGACATATCGATAATGGTTCCCGAAAAACCAGCACTAAGAACAGTCTCGCAAACAGACCGAACGGCTAGACCATTAGGTAACATGGTGATTAAAGTATCCGTTTGCGCGAGATCGGTTAGCTGCTCAGCACGCTTAAGATCTGGGTTGGACAGAGCGGTTTGCCAAACGTGTGGGTTAACGTCATAGCCAATCAGATTATCGGTTACTGCCAGCAGATGTGGGGCCATCACAGACCCCATCGCACCGAGGCCGCACCATCCCACCTTTTTTGTATGAAGATGTTTCTGCATCCGTCTTATCTTTTGTGTCATTTATGAACCTATACAGTCTGTCATAATGAGCTCAAAGTCTATGGTCATTAATACTATGACGCACAGACTGATGCTCTGCTATTACAAAAAAGCAAAAAAGCGGTTATTTCATCTCATCTGGGGCTTGATAGTCAGGGCTAATCCATGCTACATAGCCGCATCGTTTCAAGAATCCTCCACAGCGTTTGATGCCTTAAATGGACCGTTACCGGAGGATATATACATTTTGCAACAGGTGTAACCGGTTAGAGAGAAAGCTTTGGTGATGGCGAAAGTGTCTCCTGCACAATTTGTCAGACAAGTCAGACAGGAAATATCCCGTATTTCTTGGGCTACGCGTCGCGACACCGGTTTGGCAACGATAACGGTTTTTGTGATGGCAAGCATTGCTGCTGTATTTTTCTTACTTGTGGATATGGTGCTATCGAACGTGGTTCAATTTGTTCTCGGGTTTGGTAGCTGAGGACTGAGTGAAATTGGGGAATTTGAGGTAGGTCTCGCATGGCAAAACGCTGGTATGTAGTCCACGTATTTTCAGGTTCTGAAAAGAAGATGGCGCAGTCGATTCTAGAGCAGGCTGAATCACACGGTCTGGATGAACAGATTGTGGACGTGATGGTGCCAACTGAAGAAGTGGTCGAGGTGCGACGTGGAGCTAAAGTGCAGTCGGAGCGAAAATTTTTCCCAGGATATATTTTGGTTAATATGGAGTTGACGGATACGACGTGGTCNCTGGTGCAAAGTCAACCACGTGTTACCGGTTTTCTGGGGGGCAAAGGAAAACCAGTTCCAATCACTCAGGCCGAAGCAGAACGGCTCATCCGACAAATGGACGAGGGTGTTGAACGGCCTCGCACAACAATCAGTTTTGATATTGGTGAGGAGGTCCGAGTAATTGAAGGGCCATTTGAAAGTTTCAACGGTATTGTTGAAGAAGCTGATGATGAAAAAGAACGGTTGAAAGTAGCTGTGTCTATCTTTGGACGGTCAACACCAGTCGAACTTGAATATAGTCAGGTGGAAAAATCTAGCTGATTTATATAGTAAGTAGCTGGTAAGATTTCCGGCAGAAAATAGAGGGTCTGAAAAAATGGCAAAGAAAATTGAAGGCTATTTAAAGCTGAACATTCCCGCTGGGGGAGCGAATCCGTCTCCGCCAGTGGGACCTGCATTGGGTCAGCGCGGTGTGAATATTATGGAATTCTGTAAGGCNTTTAANGCNGCAACNGANAGTNTNGANAANAATATGCCNGTNCCNGTNGTNATTACNGTNTANCAGGATAAGTCATTCACCTTCACGACAAAAACTGCACCAGTCAGCTATTTCTTGAAAAAGGCTGCAGGGCTGCAAAAAGGTTCTGGTGAACCTGGTCGATCGGTTGCCGGCAAGGTGACGATTTCACAGGTAAAGCAAATCGCTGAACAGAAGATGAAAGATCTGAATGCAGTTGATATGGATGGTGCTGTTGCGATGATCAGCGGTTCTGCCCGGGCTATGGGCCTAGAAGTTGTGGAGGGATAATCATGGCTAAGCTGACAAAAAAACAAAAGGCGTTCGCCACGGATGTGGACCGCACACGCGATTATTCTGTTGCAGATGCTGCTGCAATTGTAAAAAAAGGCGCAACATCCAAATTCGATGAAACAATTGAAATTTCTATGAATCTAGGTGTTGACCCGCGCCATGCAGACCAGATGGTCCGTGGAGCGGTAGCAATGCCAAACGGGACTGGTAAAGATGTGCGCGTGGCAGTGTTCGCACGTGATGATAAAGCTGACGAGGCAAAAGCAGCTGGTGCTGAATTCGTTGGGGCTGAAGAATTGGCTGAATCTATTCAAAATGGTGAGGATGGATTTGACCGGGTGATTGCGAGCCCTGATATGATGGGTGTTGTTGGTCGTCTAGGCAAAGTCTTGGGCCCGCGTGGACTGATGCCGAATCCGAAGTTGGGGACGGTGACGCCTGATGTGGGTGCAGCTGTAAAAACAGCAAAGGCTGGTGAAGTGCAGTTTCGCGTTGAAAAGGCAGGAGTTGTGCACGCGGGTATCGGTAAAGCTAGCTTTGACGCTGAAAAGATTGCGGAAAATGCGACTGCTTTCATTGAGGCGATAAAAAAAGCTCGTCCATCTGGTGCAAAAGGAACGTATATTAAGAAAATTACGCTCAGCTCTACTATGGGATCAAGCGTATTTATTGATGACAGTTTGGCTGGGTAAATTCCTTGCCAGACAGATATTCGTCAGATTTCTTGGAAGCTGGCGGGTAAAGGCAGCAAATCTGATCTTCAGATTAGAAATGCTGTTAACCTGTCCAAGACTGCAGGTGGTTGTAATTTTGGCAGCCTTAATGTCCTGCATAGACAAAGGGGAAAGCTGTAAAGCTTTGACTTTCTTTGGGCAGGCGTAGGGACACATATACAGAATTGTAGATGTGTCTGGGTGTAACCGAGCAGAGCCATTCATGTGGTTCTGTATTTATGAAGTGGAGATGATCAGGTGAACCGGACAGAAAAAGCCGAACTGATCGAGACACTGCAATCTACCCTGTCTGAGGCAACTTCAGTTGTCGTTACTCATCAGATTGGCTTGACCGTTGCGGAAAGCGGCGAACTGCGGGCGCGCATGCGTGAAGCAGGAGCCGGGTTTAAGGTAACAAAAAACAGACTGACCAAAATTGCTTTGCAAGGCACCAAATACGAGGGGATGACAGAAATGTTCTCCGGGCCAACAGCGATGGGAACTTCGCCAGATCCGGTGGCTGCTGCAAAAGTGCTCGTAAAATTTGCAAAGGAAAATGACAAGCTTACCATCGTAGGCGGTTCACTGGACGGCGAAATGCTGGACAAGGCCGGTGTCGAGGCGTTGGCCACAATGCCATCACTTGATGAGCTGCGGGCAAAGCTTGTGGGTCTAATGAATGCCCCGTCAACAAAATTGGCGCGTTTGTCGCAAGCACCTGCCGCGAAGTTGGCACGTGTTATCAAGGCACGGGCAGATCAATTGCAGTAGGCATATGCTGATCTGATCAGAAAGTTAAAGCTATAAGGAGATTATAATGGCTGATATACAAAAAATTGCAGAAGATTTGTCTTCTTTGACAGTTCTTGAGGCGGCCGAACTGGCTAAATTGCTTGAAGACAAATGGGGTGTATCTGCAGCCGCAGCACCTGTGGCTGTTGCCGCTGTTAGTGGTGGCGATGCTGGTGGTTCAGCAGNAGAAGAAAAGGATGANTTTGATGTCATCCTTGCTTCACCCGGTGGCTCAAAAATCAATGTGATTAAAGANGTCCGCACGATAACTGGATTGGGTTTGAAAGAAGCAAAAGATTTGGTTGAAGGTGCGCCAAAGCCTGTAAAGGAAGGTGTTGCCAAAGCCGAAGCTGAAGAGCTAAAGGCCAAGCTGGAAGAAGCTGGCGCGACTGTCGAACTTAAGTAATTGACCGCGCGCAGTCTTTTCGACTGAATCTGCTATGCACCGGGCTTCAGATGAAGTCCGGTGTCTAGTGTTTATAAATGTGGTCTTTCTTAGGTAATTAGGACGAGACCGCAAATGAAAGTAAATTTTAGCTGAAGTGTGCCATTAGATTGATGGACCGCCAGCTTTTCAAACGAATGAGGTTAGCTGATGGCAAAACGTGTGAGCAGTTTAGATAGTCGTAAACGCGTGAGACGTACCTTTGGTCACCTGTCTGAAGTGGCACAGATGCCCAATCTTATTGATGTGCAGCGGTCAAGTTATGACCAGTTTTTGCAATTAGGTGTAGCTAAACAAGACCGCACCAGTGTAGGCCTTCAGGAAGCTTTCTCATCAGTTTTTCCAATTAATGATTTCGCTGGCCGGGCAATTCTGCAGTTCGAATCTTATGAGCTTGAAGCACCAAAATATGATGTTGACGAATGTCAGCAGCGCGGGCTCACCTATGCATCGCCCTTGAAAGTAACCTTGCGCTTGGTAGTTTGGGAAATTGACGAGGACACAGGCGCAAAATCAATTCGGGACATCAAAGAACAGGATGTTTATATGGGCGATATGCCCCTAATGACCAACAACGGTACTTTTATTATAAATGGAACGGAACGAGTTATCGTATCGCAGATGCACAGGTCGCCTGGCGTGTTTTTCGACCATGATAAGGGCAAGACACACTCTTCAGGAAAATATCTGTTCGCTGCGCGAATCATTCCTTATCGCGGGTCCTGGCTTGATTTTGAATATGATGCCAAAGATATACTAAACGTCCGAATTGACCGTAAACGTAAATTGCCAGCTACAACTTTTCTAATGGCTCTGCCAGATGCTGAATCAGACGAGATAATGGCACAGGCTGTCGCAGATGGTCGCGAAATTGACCCATCTGAGCTGACCGGTATGAGTCGCGAAGATATTTTATCGGTGTTTTATGAGGGTTTAGAATACAGCCGCGACGGTGATGGCTGGAAGTGTGAGTTCCACGCAGCAAGTTATGCTGGCGTCAAATTGAACAGAGACCTCGTGAATGCAGAAACAGGTAAAATTGCTGCCGAGACAGGCACAAAGTTGACCCCGCGGGTAATGCGTAAAATTCAAGATGCCGGTCTTGCTTTCATCCGTATTGAGGAATCTGACATGCTGGGCCGTTTTGTGGCAACAGACCTTGTCGATTTGAATACGGGTGTTGTTCTGGCTGAGGCTGGCGATGAAATCACGGAAGATATTCTGGCTGTGTTGCGAGACAATGATATCAGCGAACTCTCTGTTCTGGGCATTGATAACGTCAATATTGGTCCACATCTTCGCAATACGCTCGCAGCTGACCGCAATAATTGCCGAGAAGAGGCCCTTGTTGACATTTATCGTGTGATGCGCCCGGGAGAGCCGCCAACACTTGAATCTGCCCATGAACTGTTTAACAGCCTGTTCTTTGATTCTGAAAAGTATGACTTATCTGCAGTTGGCCGAGTTAAAATGAACGGCCGTTTGGAAATGGATGTTCAAGATTCAGTCCGTNTTCTTCGAAAACAGGATATTCTTTCTGTGTTGAAAGTCCTTGTAGACTTGAAAGATGGGCGCGGCGAAGTCGACGATATTGACCATCTGGGCAACCGGCGTGTGCGCTCTGTGGGTGAGTTGATGGAGAATCAATACCGTGTTGGTTTACTTCGCATGGAACGGGCTATTCGNGAGCGCATGGGGTCAGTTGAAATCGATACGGTGATGCCGGCAGACTTAATAAATGCCAAACCAGCTGCGGCTGCTGTTCGTGAATTTTTTGGCTCATCNCAATTATCGCAGTTCATGGATCAGACTAACCCACTTTCTGAAATTACCCATAAGAGGCGTGTGTCTGCGCTTGGTCCTGGTGGTCTTACACGTGAGCGCGCTGGATTTGAGGTTCGTGACGTGCATCCGACNCATTATGGCCGTATCTGNCCGATTGAGACGCCNGAAGGCCCNAACATCGGCCTGATAAATTCACTNGCAACATATGCNTTGATNAATCGTTACGGTTTCATTGAAACCCCTTACCGCAAGGTTGTAGACGGTAAGGTTACAGACGACTACCGCTATATTTCAGCTATGGAAGAAGGCCGTTTTACAATCGCGCAGGCNAATGCAGAGCTTGATGCTAAGGGTAATTTTGTTGGTGAACTAATCCCAGTTCGCCGNGCAGGTGAAATTGGATTAGCACGGCCAACAGATATCGAATATGTTGATGTGTCTCCNAAGCAACTTGTATCTGTTGCTGCAGCATTGATTCCGTTTCTTGAAAATGATGATGCAAACCGTGCTTTAATGGGCTCAAACATGCAGCGTCAAGCTGTGCCACTACTTAAGGCAGAGGCACCAATTATTGGCACTGGCATGGAAGCNCGCGTTGCTCGTGACTCAGGCGTGACAATCGTAGCAATACGGGATGGTATTATTGACCAAGTGGATGCAACACGGATTGTTGTGCGCACAGACGATACTGGT
>PADU01000006.1 GCA_002700485.1 SAR116 cluster bacterium
CGACTAGACGTGCCAATTGTGTGTCGATATCGCGCTTGTCTTCTGCTGCTTTTTCTCTTGTCTCTCTTGCCGTAGCTAGCCGGGCTTCAACAGACTCATGGGTAGCTTCTAAGCGAGATAGTTCAGCCTCTTTTGCAGACAATACTTTGGCTGACAGCTCAACCTGTTCTCTTAATTCCTCTAAGTTCAGCTGTTCCAAGGATGATTGCGCCGCTGCAATACGGCGATCCAGCTCATCAAGACGTGAAGACAATTGCGCCTGATTCCGCTGCGCTGCCGCCAGTTGGGCCTGATTTTTTGCCGATTGTTCATCTGCATCACGGCTGCTGGCCTGTGCATGTGCCAGCTGTGTCTTTGCGGCTTCAAGCTTGGGTGTGTTTTCTTGAAGACTGTCCTTGCTTTTGTTCAGTTGAGATTGCAGATCGCTCAGTGCCTTCTGCGCATCTTGCTGCAGACTTGCCTCTCTTGCTTCATCAAGCTCAATCTGGCCCAGCAGGTTGGTTAACCTCTCCAGAGCTTGGCTGACCTGTTCTTTTTCGCGTGCGCAATCATCAACACGAATGCGCAACGTCTGCACTAACGCGGCTTGCTCACTTTCGGCTGTTCTTAAAGGCGGGACATCTGCTGTCAGGAGAGCCTGTTGTGTAGATAGCTGAGCTGTGCCTGCCGTCGCTGTCTCCACTAGCTCAGCACTCGCCTCTCGTTCTGCATCTGCTTTTTGGCAGGCAGATTCGGCTTCTACCCAGCGAGCATGGAATAGCCGGGCTTCTGCTTTTCGAATGCGGTCAGCAACAGATCTGTAACGCGCAGCTTGACGCGCTTGCTTGGCAAGCTGGCTTTTCTGTTCGGTCAGCTGAACAATAAGATCCTCAAGCCTTTCTAGATTAGTTTCTGTGTTTCGCAACCGCAGCTCGGCCTCATGTTTGCGTTGATTCAGGCCTTTGATATTCGCTGCTTCTTCTATCAGGCTTCGTCTGTCTTCTGGCTTTGCCCCAACAATCGCTCCTATGCGTCCCTGGCTTACAATACCTGCGGACCTTGCGCCCGTTGCGCTGTCAGCAAACAGGAGCTGAACATCCTTCGCACGTGCTGGTTTGCCATTGATCTGGAACTCTGTTCCTTTGCCGCGCTCAACCCGTCGTGTAATTTCCAGCTCATCAAAATTATTGTACTCCGTGGGAGCTTTCTTGTCCTGATTATCAAGTTGCAGTGAAATTTCAGCAAAATTGCGTGCTGGTCTCTTATCTGTGCCGGCAAAAATTATATCATCCAGCTCACCTCCACGCAGCTGGCGGGCAGAACTTTCCCCCATGATCCATCTTAACGCTTCAACTATATTCGACTTGCCACAACCGTTTGGGCCAACAATACCTGTCAGCCCGTCTTCAATATCCATATCTTCTTTCTCAGCAAAGGATTTGAAGCCAGCCATCGTAAGGTTGCGGAAAATCATAAACGCTCAGCCCTGTACCTTAATAACAAATGCTAAATGCCAAATGCGTTTAATTCAGCCAGAAACTCATCAAATGAAAGGGCCCCGCTGAAGATCTTGTCTTCATTCACAACAAAACTTGGTGTCGAGCTTATCTCATATTTGTTCACAGCATCCTGTCGAAGTTGGACAATCGCTTCTAAATATGAACGGTCCCGCATCATCTTGTCGAAGGTGTCAGATGATATGCCCGCAAATTTTGCAAACTTTTTCAGTTCATTGACAGGTTCTGCGGCACCAATCCAGCTCTCCTGATTGTCCAGGAGAGTATCAACCATCTTGAAATAGCTGTCTGTTGTCAGCGTTCGGCATAAGGCATGGGCTCGCAAAGCTAGCCCGTCAAGTGGAAAAGGATGCATCTCAAACCGAATCAGGCCTGTATCAATCAGGTCCTTTTTGACCTTCGGGAAGGTGTCGCGGTGAAACCGGCCACAATGGCCACATGTCATGGAAAAATACTCAGCCACACGCACCGCGGCATCTGGCTTGCCCAGAAAGCGTACTTCTTCTGCTCGTTTTGTCGACACTTCAAATCTTGCCAAGGCAAGTGATGGTACGAGGGAAAGCGACAGACCAGCACCAGCGCCCTGAGCAAGAACGATACGCCTCGTCAGAATTGGTGTTGATTCGGATTCAGATAAAAGCGTGTTGGTCTTGATTTTCATAATTCAATTTACGTCCTGTGTTAGTCAAAAGCGTTGTTCAGAACAGTCGTACAGACGCTTTTTCGCACAAATGAGGCAAAGGTCCCTTTTTGTTGTTATTAACAACTCTTCCTCATCTGTACAGGGTTTTTTGATTCTTTTGAGATCTCACTCTACCCACAGGCGGTTCAGAGGTGCAGAAACGAGTAAAATTTTGTGAGACGCTGGTTTTGGCACAGTTTTGCAAAGAATAGGCGCCGCGCACATGCTTCATTTCATGCTTCATTTTATGTTGCGGCCTAACCTGATTAACGCTGCCCGCAATTCTGGGCTCTGTATCTGGCTGGTCACCTTTTCCAGTGTATGAAGCGGAACAGTGTCCTGTTCATGGCCTGTCTTATGAGCTGATTTGTCGTGTTCCGTCATTGTAGCTCGCACCATGTCCTGACGTAACCTTATCCTGCTAACAGCAGCAAAACCAAAGCTTCTGTTCATCTGGGTGATTAACGTCTGACTCATCATTTGCACTTTTGGGCCTCTGCCACTAACAACTGATAACACAACTGTCCCTTCAATACGCTTATTGTTTGGAAACTGAAGGTCAACAGGAAGACAGTATGAGGCGGCCTCACCAGCGATATATGACCAATCACCGATTAGTTTTGCCAGAAACTGACTTCGCTTCTTTAATCCGGGCCCAACTAGCCTCTCTGTCAGTTGTGATAAGGGCCGCAACCGTGTTGAATGCTTGCGTTGATATGTAGGTGAGATGGGTGTCATACGACAAACCTAACATGAACACAACTTTGCTAACAGCCCCTCGTTTTTACATAAATGAAATTATGTATGGATGCAGTATCAGATGACATAAATGCTGAACTGATCTGTTCAGACAGTGCCTCGTGCGGTATCTCTGATTTGTAATGACTGTCCAGGAAAATCAATTTGATTTTGCAGCCTTCGATGCTGATGCCGTGTTGGGCTGGTATGACCAGCATGCCCGCGAATTGCCATGGCGCGCGCGCAGTCCTGAGCTGGCCCCAGCTTATCACGTATTTCTGTCTGAGTTGATGTTACAACAGACTGCTGTGGCAACAGTGATCCCTTATTTCAATGAGTTTATCCGCAGATGGCCGGATATTCACGCCCTTGCCGCTGCAGATGAAGATGATGTGCTAAGAGCGTGGGCTGGTCTTGGCTATTATGCACGGGCACGCAATATGGTTAAAGCTGCGCGAGAGATCAGCACGGCCCGCGAGGGCCGGTTTCCGCAAACAGCTGATGAGCTGATAAAATTGCCTGGTGTTGGCCCCTACACAGCTGGTGCTATAGCTGCGATTGCTTTTGCTCAGCCAGCTGTTGTTCTGGATGGTAATATTGAGCGTGTTTTGATTCGCTTTGCGGGCATCGACCAGCCTAAAAAACTGGTCAGAGACAGCCTTGCTAAGAGGTATCTGTCCATTTTGCCTGAGACAAGGCGGTCAGATTTTCCGCAGGCACTGATGGATATAGGAGCAGGTGTCTGCACGCCTAAACAAGCAAAATGTGATATCTGTCCGCTGGCAGCGGGCTGCGCAGCCTGCCGTCGGTCTAACCCCGAAGATTTGCCTGTTAAACCAGCAAAGCCAGCAAAGCCGGTGCGGCAGGGCGAAATCTATGTAATCTCGAATCCCTTTAATCAAATTCTGATGACGCGGCGTGCACCAACTGGTCTTCTGGGTGGCATGATGGGCTTTCCCTCAAGCGGATGGGATAAGTCGCATCACGATCAAAAATTATTGGCGGCTCTGGCAGATGCGCGAAAAATCCGTCTACCGCAAAGATTCAGCCATATTTTTACGCATTTCAGGGCTGATATGGAAGTTTTTCATATCCAGGTCAACACGTCCTGGCAGCCGCCTGAAAACTACAGCTGGGCAGACATCAACCCTGATGATTGGCCAACATTGTTCAAAAAAGCTTGGCAACAGGCAGAATCATTTCTGAAATATACTGGTGGAGCTTCAAGCCAGAGTTTTGAGGATACACCTTAATGGTTAAAATGGCGCATGCCGGTGAAGGCCATGGCAATACCAGCCTTATCAGCAGCAGCAATCACTTCCTCATCACGCATTGACCCGCCAGGCTGGATAACAGCAACAGCCCCGGCTTCGATAGCGACTTCAAGGCCATCTGCAAAAGGAAAGAATGCATCAGATGCAACCACAGACCCCTTTGTGCGGGGATTGTCCCAGCCATGATGTTTGGCCATCTGATTTGCCTTTTGTGCGGCAAGATAGCAGCTGTCAACCCGGCTCATCTGCCCGGCACCAATCCCTGCGGACACGCCGTCCTTTACATAGACTATCGCGTTTGATTTCACATGCTTGGCAATTTTCCATGCGGTCAGCATATCCTTTAGCTGGCCATCAGTTGGCTTTATTTTAGTGACAATGGTCAAATCTGCATTTGTCAACTGTCCATTATCCCGGCTCTGAACCAGATAGCCGCCAAGGACGGATTTCACCTGCAGCCCTTCAGCAGCTGGGTCTGGCATCTGTCCGGTCAGAAGAACCCGAAGATTGGTTTTTGCCGCTAAAACGGAAAGCGCATCGGCATTAGCATCTGGCGCGATAACAACTTCAGTAAAAATTGAGGATATTGCTGTTGCAGAAGTCTGGTCCAACGTGCGGTTACAGGCAACAATTCCGCCAAATGCACTGACCGGATCAGCAGCTAGTGCCTGTTCCCATGCTGCTGTCAATGTATCTGTAACTGCCACACCGCAGGGGTTGGCATGCTTGATAATGGCAATAGCCGGCTCTGAGAATTCGCTGACCAGCCGAAGGGCGGCATCGGTGTCGTTGATGTTGTTATAAGACAGGGCTTTGCCTTGAATTTGGCGGGCGTGAACCACAGATGGCTCACGCGCTTGGGATGCATACAGACCAGCTGTCTGATGCGGGTTTTCCCCATAACGTAAATCAAGCGTTTTTTGGGCAGACAGATCCAGTCTATACTCGGCCTGTTCTGGCTTTATTTTTTGTGTTTGCTGTGTCAACCAGTCAGCAATCATCTGGTCATAGGCAGCTGTCTGCTGAAAGGCTTTTTGGGCCAGCCGTTGTCTCGTTTNAGCATCGACTGNANNATCANCTTCNAGGGCCAGNGCAACCGCATGATAATCTGCAGGGTCAGTGACAACACNNACATAAGAGTGGTTTTTAGCACCNGCACGNATCATAGCCGGGCCGCCGATATCAANATTTTCAATNCAGGTTTCGNAATCTGCACCTGCGGCAANNGTCTGGGCAAAGGGGTACAGATTAGCCACGATCATATCNACAGGCGCGATGTCATGCTTGTTCAGTGCGTCAAGATGTTCTGACTTATCCCGTCTGGCCAGAATACCACCATGGATATGAGGATGAAGCGTTTTTATGCGCCCATCCATAATTTCTGGGAATCCAGTGACCTGTGATACGTCGATCACATCTAATCCTGCCTGCCGTAAGGCAGCAGCTGTGCCGCCGGTTGATAACAATTGGATATCAAGGGTTGTCAGACGCGTGGCAAAGGCAATAAGCCCTGTTTTGTCTGATACAGACAGCAAAGCTGTTCTGACCTGTTGTGGTCCGGTATCAAATCCAATTGTCGACATGGCGGCGCTTCCTTTGTTTTTAGCTTGTTGGACCTACAGCGGACAGCTTCTTATGCCGAACAGGTAGACAAAAAACAAGTAAACTGTCAGCTAATTTTCTTGGCTGCAGGGCTGTGCCGGTTGAATGCCCAGCTGATATCCGCTGACCCGCTAACCTGAATATGTGCTGTCGATGTGCGGATGACAATTTGCTGACAGGATAGACGGGTCGGACCATCCATGTAGACAGATTGATCTAAAGACACATCCCCGCCGCGGCATTTAAAAACCCATCCTGTCTTTTGGTTATGAATTTTCAGCAGGATCTGGTTCTGTTTAATTTTCGCTGCACTTACGCGAGGATGGAGATGAAAGCGAATCAGCGCTTCTGATGGAATTTCACCTGGCGCGCCGGTATAGGTCAGCGTGTCTCTTCCGCGCAGACTGCTTCCTGATTTTGCTAGAAATAGCTGCCGTTTATGAAGAATGCCGTGACTTTTGCCATAGCCGTCATGCAGACCTTCAATTAAGAACCCATCCTCAGCTGTGGTTACTTCCAGACTCAGGATAGCAGCAGGTAGATTGGCGTGTGGGCGGTGATTATCAAGCCCATCGAGTGTCAGACAGCTATGTGCAGCTGTCTGACATAGCGCCCTGTTCAGGCGGGGTTCCGGGCTGGTCTGACCTGAATTTACTATAAATTGATGGTTGGAGACCGAAAATTCAAAGGCGAACACACTGGCAGGAGGATGNAATTCAGAGACTGAGCGTTCAGTGCTGGAAGGTTTGCTAATCCCTGCATCCATAATCACTAAACTGCGGGCTGCTGACAGCCGCACAAAACCCGTATTCTCAGCAACGGACGTGACCCGTCCCTTGACCGCGCATCGGGCAATAACCTGATCTATGTCTTGTGCTGGGATACTGCCCGCATAATGAAAATGGGCAAATTCGCCTGTGCCATGCCGCCACATTTTTGTAATCGCAGCCATCTTGAGGGTGGTCTCAGTCAGATCCGGTCTGTCAGCGATGCCTGTTTGGGCCATAGCCACCCGACATTCCAGCATCAGGCGAAGCAACGCCAGATGCGTTTCCGGGCGCCGCGATTTATGTCCACCATCTGGGTTCAGTTGGCCTTTGACTTTTGGCACGATCAAGTCAAGAAGCGCATTGATATCCTTTGCCCCTTTCTGAGACTGCAGTGGTACATTCAACGCTACCTGGCTCATCACCAGACCAGACAGAGCAACAAGCTGATCGAACGGTGAGGCAAGCCTTTGCCAGTCGAGGCTTAGACAGCGGAATTGTACTGTCATCATTTGCTTCAAAACCGTCTGGAAACCTTCGTCTGCTGAGTGCCCAAACCAACCATAGGTGAGCGTCAGATTTGTCAGCCGTATAGCGATAAGGTCTGGCCGCCACTGCACAAAGGTCCAATTTTTGTAATCATCCTGCCAGCGCAAGATTAATGCACGGGCTGTCATTCTTGCGCGGCTGCCACCATAGTCGCGCAGGTCACGTATCCAGTCAAACCGGGCAAAAGTTTCAGAACTGAGTGGATAAGGAAGGGTGCCTTGAGCAATAAGGGCCCCGTTCTGAGGATTTCCTTTCCACGGATCCAGAAAGACAGGCAAAGGTGACGAAGCCTCAGCTTCATTCAGCTGCCAGCGGAACAGCCAGGACTGACGATACAGAATTTCAAATTTTGACAGCTTCCACCTTTTCATTGTCTCATCTGGTGATGTTGGTGCTGTGAATGTGTTTTGTTTTGCCATAACCACAATAACAATAATTTCANATTGCGACTGTCAAAGCANTTGNAATCACTCCGTTGCTTGCNGNCAGCGCAAACTTNTGCTGNATTATGACGCNACNGGTCTNAGCCGTGCAATAAAAAAACCATCATTGCCTAAGGCATAATCAGATGCAGCGGCTGCATCTGGCAATTTGGCATAGTTCANACAGGTGGGCAGTACGCGTGCCCAGCCTTCCACACTNAGTGCNGGGGCAAATAGACCCAATTCTGCTTTACTGAATTTATCCAGTTTTGCGANCCTGTCNGACGTGACAGCCCTGATAATCTCCTCACCTTCTTCGCNCTGCATTGAACAAGTTGCATAAATCACAAACCCGTCAGGCCTNACCCAGCGCAATGCAGCTTCAAGCATATCANGCTGAACAGCTTGCAGGGCATTCAGGTCTAGCCGNTTGTTTNGGACTAGAATATCGGGTCGTCGCCGAATTGTTCCTGTTGCAGAACAGGGTGCATCCAGCAAGATCACATCTGGCTGNGCTGCTGTGGCAAACNTGTCAAATTCNGCTGATAGAATATCAGCGTGAAGGATNTCAGCCGACAGCTTCAGTCTGTCCAGATTCGCCTTCAGGCGCGTTAGGCGATGCGCATCAGAATCAACAGCTGTCACACTTGCGCCTGCAGCNGCCAGCTGNGCTGTTTTTCCGCCAGGGGCGGCGCACAGATCAAAAATTANCCTGCCNGGTTCGGCGCCGGCTAGTGNGCCACATAGTGCAGCCGCAGCATCCTGAACCCACCACAGCCCCTCATCATAATGGGGCATNTTGCGTATATCGCCGTCAAAGCTGCAGCGCAAGGTANGATNTTGTATATGAAGGCCGGANAGATGTTGCGCNAGCTTAGCCCGATTTGCATCTGGCTTTACCGTCAGATCAAGTGGNGGGGTCGTCATNAACAGATCCATAATCGCTGATGTCTGTTCAGGCCCATATTGTTTTGTCCAGATGGTTTTCAAAGGTGCGGGCAGGTTATCCATTACTGATGTTAGGCNNAGCAGATCATCGTGTTCTCTTATCGCGCGTCTCANGATTGCATTNATCAGACCGGATGCCCGATCATGGTTCAGTTGTTTTGCCAGTTCGACAGAAGTATTGGTTGCTGCATGGGGGGTTGTACTCAGGAAAAATAACTGCACAAGACCCAGGTGCAAGATAAGATTAATAGCCCGGTCAACAGGCTTTGACAGGCAGTAATCGATCATTTTTTGCACTTGTCCATAGCGTCGTAGACAGCTTGTAACCAAAAGGCGGGCAAAGGCCCTGTCCCGGCTTTCTAGTGACGCAAACATCTTATTTTTGGTCAGCGCAGCATCTGTGACCATATTTTTATTGATGATGTCGTTCAGCACGCCGAAGGCGGCAAGGCGTGCACTCGCCTTTACAGCCATAGCTGCCAACTCCTTTTGTGGCAGGCGTTTACGTTTTGGTATTTTGCGTTTGTGCCGTCTAGCACTACCGGCCTTTAATGTTAGTAATTTTTTTGATGGGTCAGCCATCTCATAGCCAATAGACCAGTTATCAGCATCTTGTCCAGACCCCATCAGTGCCCATATAAAGAGCAGGGGAAGCTAACAGGGTTTAGGTAAAGTTCAGTCTGGACACTAAAAAAGAGCTAGCAGAGCAGGAAAGCTGTTATGACATCTGATATGAAAGCTGATACAGCACAGCTAAAAGAACCCAAACAAGCGAAGTCGCAGATACCCAAAAAGCAACATGTTCCGGCAACGGAGGCCGCGCCAAAAGAAACTGGCGGGCCAAAAGGGCTGGAGCCGACACGTTATGGTGATTGGGAAAATAATGGCCGATGCACAGATTTTTAGAATGGGGCATTTACTGCAACTAAGCTTTGATTGTGTAGGCCTGTATGTTGAGCCTTATAAGATAATTCTAATATGACCAGACTGACCACCAGCATTCTTGTCTCTTCCGCGCTGAGACAAGCGCAGGCAAAAGGCATTTTTGCAGCTGTTCTGCGGCAGGGAGACGAACAGGCGGGAACCATATTTGTTGAGGTGGAAATTGATCCAGCCCAGTCCAGTTTGTATGGGCGGCAAGTCAGTTTTGACGGCGATTATGAATGGGTCTGTCTGACGGGTGAAGTGCCGGTGTCTTCCGCGGATGTTGCGGAACGCCTGCATAAAGAATCAGCCCGTGATCCTGACTGCTGGATAATTTGTGTGCAGGATTCTAAAGGCCGAAATATATTTACAGTTGAGCCAGATTTAGACTAAAAAGCGTGGTGTCCTTGCAGGTGCTCTTGAATCAGAGGATAAGCTGAAGACGATGACAGAAAAGAAAGCTGCCCTTCACAGGCTGAAAGATTATTCACAAGACCAGATAGCTGAATTGCTGTCGCGGACAGCAGATGATTTAAGCCCTTATATGACACAAGTTGCACCTGTTATTGAACAGGTGCTTGAAAGGGGTGATGCCGCTCTTTTAGCCCTTGCTGAGAAGTTCGATAACGCAGATATGACAGGCAAGCAGGTTCTGGCCACGAAAGAGGAGACTAATGCTGCTTTTGACCAGCTCGACCCGGACCTGATTGATGCGCTTGGCTATGCAGCTGATAACATCCGCTGTTTTCATGAACAGCAGAAACCAGAGCAGGAATGGTCGGTTGAAATCCGTCCCGGGGTTGATGTTGGTGAACGGGCCTATCCCATTCAAAAAGTTGCTTTATATTCGCCGCGTGGCAAAGGCAGCTTTCCGTCAGTGACCCTCATGACAGCGATACCAGCTGTTGTCGCGGGTGTGCCCGAACCTGTTATCCTGACGCCGCCTGGCATGGATGGTAATATTGACCCGGCAACACTGGTTGCCGCCCGTTTGGCAGGGGTAGAAATGGTAGCAAAGGCTGGGGGCGCGCAGGCTGTTGCTGCTGCTGCTTTTGGCACCGAATCCATTCCGAAATGTCAGAAGATAGAAGGGCCGGGCAGCCCATGGTTTGTTGCGGCAAAGCGGCTTCTGGCTGATAAAATTGACTCACGCCTTCCTGCTGGCCCAAGCGAAGTGATTGTCCTTGCTGATGAAACAGCTAACCCTGAGCTTGCGGCGCTTGATATTCTGATTGAAACTGAACATGGGCCAGATTCGTCAGGTTTTCTGGTCACTTGGTCTGAGCAGCTTGCTGAAAAGGTTCTGGCATCTCTGCCCACTTATTTAGCGCGGATGTCGCCGCTGCGCCAGGATTATGCTTTGACGGTTTTGTCTGGCACGAATGGTGGCGTTGTCCTAACAAAAACAGCAGAACAGGCCTATCAATTCATAAATAATTATGCGCCGGAACATTGCCAGATCCTGTCTAAACAGCCTGATCAGCATCTGGACCAGATTACATCAGCTTCTGAAATTCTGCTTGGTGAATATGCGGCGGGTTCGCTTGCCAACTATATGATGGGGCCAAATTGTGTCCTGCCCACCTCAGGGGCGGCGCGCACCCATTCGCCGCTTGGTGTCCGGGACTTCATGCGCACAGCGTCTGTTGGAAGAGTCTCAGCTGAAGGATATGCAGAGATGGCTCCAAAAACAGAAATTTTTGCCCGTTATGAAGGGTTTGATGCTCATGCGAANGCTGTGTCATCATTACGCNGCAAGCTNATGGCGAGTGACACATAAAACTAANCGAATTTTAGCTCAGTTNAGGGACAGGCTGGCATCTGATGCCTCCGCTTCATAGGCATAGATATATACACCAGCATAATGTTTTTCAGTATAAGCAAGAGAGTTCCGCAGCTCAGCAAGCGTTCGCCCAGCTTTGGTCTCAAATTTTCTTAGGTCTTCACTGGTATCAAATTTAGTCTGAATGGTCACGCTTCCACATTGCCCTAGAGACATATTCAGCGCCTTTAAATTGCAATCAACAATTAATTTACCAAAAGAATCAGAGATATAGGATGCGGCTACTTTTGCTTCATCCATAGACGGAAACTTTAGATTATAAACTTTAGCAAACATGGTCTTAATTCAACTTTGACAGCATTTCATCCAGGACCTCGGTCGCATCTGAGCCTGATATCTTTATGCGATTAAGGGGCTTGGGTTGTATTTTCATAGCTTCCTGCAGGTTGCGGCCCTTTCGGGTCAGAATGACCTCGCCGGCATCGAGTTCCAGCAACCCAGAACTCATTAGACCATNNGCGTTATTTGCATCTATTGCGCGCCCGGNACTTGCTGCCAAAAACAATTTAAAATCAGCTAAAGATAAAGTGGGGAAGTCTTTCTGAAACGCTGAAGCCGCTTCAAGCATCTTCTCAGAAGTGAGCTGTTTCTGGTCAGTTTGAAGGTCAAGTAGAAAAGCGATATTCTTTGTAATTTTCTGAATGAGTGGGATGACATTTTCTGAAATCACCTTTGGTGACTTATGCAGCATGCAAAGTGTTCCAAGAGCATAATTATCCCTGTTGATCACAGGAAAACCTGCATAACCAAGCCAGATTGAAGAACCATCAAGTATAGCTGGGTGATTTTTCCATGTTGGGTCTTCTCTTAAGTCCGGCATTAAGAGGGGTTCGGAACTTAACAAGACATAGGAACAGATATTATTGCTGTGCCGCTCGCCTTTACCGCCAACCTCGTAATCATCTCGGCCCGCAGATGCCATTCCACATTGGAAGTCATTATCAAAAAGAGAGAATGTCGCTGTATCAAAATCAGTTATATCTTTTGCCAGATCGCAATAGACCTGAAATAATTCTGGTTTGGGGTTGTCAATAAGGCCTGTTTGNATAACAGCTTTCGCTCTGCGTTCTTCATTTGCTGGTCGTGGTGCAAGGGANGTCGTCATGATCGATACTCCTTAATAACCAAAGTCTAGCTGAGATCACTTGCGCTCACAAGATACAACTGCACTTAACTATTGCATGCGTGGTGTTGCCTAAAGCAGATACTGCTGATAAATTTCCGCCACACAACAAAGAAATGCTAAGGGCTACTTACTTCAAGGTGTCATAAAGGGCAATTGGGATGAAAAATCTTCTCAAAAACGATGGAATATGTGCGGACGGTCTTGACCGGTCCCTATGCGTTGCACCGATGATGGATTGGACGGACAGGCATTGTCGTTATTTTCACCGTCTTCTGGCTCCGCAGGCACTTTTATTCACTGAAATGGTTACTGCAGAAGCGATTTTGCATGCTGGTGTGGACAGGTTTTGCCAGCATGATGTCCGTGAACATCCCCTCGCTCTGCAGCTAGGCGGGTCTGAACCGGACAGACTGGCAGCTGCTGTGCGCGCTGTTGAACCTTTTGGCTTTGATGAAATAAATCTGAATGTCGGCTGCCCATCCCCCCGGGTTCAGTCTGGCCGGTTTGGGGCCTGCCTGATGGCTGAACCAGAGCTAGTTGCAGGCCTTGTCGGGGCGATGCGTGCCCAGACAGAGCGGCCAGTCACGGTCAAATGCCGGATTGGTATTGATGACATGGATCCTGAAACAGGTTTGGACAGATTCGTTGATGCAGTTGCAGATGCCGGTGTGCATGTCATTTATCTGCATGCGCGGAAAGCATGGCTTAACGGGCTAAGTCCAAAGGAAAACAGGGAAGTCCCTCCTCTTGATTACAGCCGTGCAGAGCGGCTGGCGCGGCGGCGCCCTGACCTTGATATAATCTTAAATGGCGGGCTGACAAACAGAGATATGACAAAGGCTGTGCTACAGCCGTTAGGTCAGATATTTGCAGGCGTCATGTTGGGGCGGGCAGCCTATAGAACACCCTATCAACTCGGCCTGTTTAATCAGCTTCTATCTCAGAAGAAAGGCCCGCCTGATTTGCAGGAAGTTGCCTGGAAGATGACAGATTATGCGGAAAAACAAATCAAAACAGGTGTGCCTTTACAGGCCATTACGCGGCATATGCTTGGCTTGTGCGCGGGGCTAAAAGGGGCAAGAGCCTTTCGGCGTGAATTGGGCGAACAGGCCCGTATGCCAGGCAATGACTGGACTCTGATTGAAAAAGCTGTCAAGGGCTGCCTGCATATGAACAAAAATCTTAATGAAAAGAAAGTTGCTTAATGTCTAAAAAAACTGAACAGATGAACAAAGCAGAGCCGCCTAAAAAAGGACGCTGGCTGATTGAATATGGGCCTTTAATTCTATTTTTCGTTGTGAATTATGCGGCAGGGATCCTGTTTGCTACAGCAGCTCTTGTTGCAGCAACAATCATCGCCTTGGGCATATCGTGGGCCCTTGATCGTCATATCCCGATGATGACTTTGCTGGGCGGTATTGCTGTGACATTTTTTGGAGGGCTAACTTGGGTTCTGGATGACCCATTTTATATCAAAATCAAACCAACAGTTATCAGCCTGTTAATCGCTGTTATTCTATCAGGCGGTCTATTGATCAAACGAAATCCGCTGAAGGCTATGCTGGGCGCAAAGTTACAGCTAAGCGATACCGGCTGGCGTCAGGTTACCTGGATGTGGGCGGCTATGTTTACAACTTCTGCACTGGCCAATGAACTTGCGTGGCGGAATTTAAGTGACGATGGATGGGTGACCTTTAAATTATTTGGCCTAACGGGGATCTCTGTTGTTTTTGCGCTTCTGACAATGCCGATTATGAGCAAACACAGCACGCTCAGTGATGCCACAGACTAAAAGGTATTATGCATGCCTATCGAGGCCGGGCCAGACGGGAAAACACATCTTTTGAGAGTGATAAGAATGTCTCTATATACAGCTTTTCGCTGTCTCTTGTTCTGACAGCTGCATATAGTTTTCGTGTTATCCCAGATTTAGTCAGCTTTTTCTGCGCGAGCAGTTCTGTGTCTCTGGCGCTTTGCAGTACCCAGTCAGGCAGCACGCTTACCCCCTTATTTGCGCCGACCAGAAGTAGAATAACTGAGGTCAGCTCGATCTGACGGATGGCTTTTGGCTCAATGCCTTGTGGTATCAAGAGCTGATTAAATAAATCCAGCCTCTCAACAGGAACAGGGTAGGTTATAACAGTCTGATCGGTGAAATCACTCGCATTAATATAAGAGCGCTCAGCCAAAGGGTGATCCTTGGCAGAAATAAAGGTAGGCGCATACGTAAACAGCTCATGAAATCTTACGTCTGGCAGCTTTTCCGGATCAGCTGAGATTACCAGATCAACCTCCTCATTCTTCAGGGCCTCAATTGCGTTAAAGGCCAATCCGGGTTTGATATCAATGTCAACATTACTGTGATGCTCACGCAGCAGATTCAACACTGGAAACAGCCATTCAAAACAGGCATGGCATTCTATTGCGATAAACAGCCGACCTGTCTGACCAGATTTCAGGTCAATAAATCGTGATTTCAGCTTTTCAACCTCAGGCAGGATCCGCCTCGCAGCATTAATTAGCTCTAGTCCCTCAGCAGACAGCTTCAACGGGCGCGTTTCTGGAATAAAGATGTCCACTCCTAACTGATCTTTGATGTAGCGCAACTGATGCGANACTGCAGATTGCGTCATATTTAGCTGTTCCGTTGCTTTCTGCACAGACCCTGATTCATGAATCGCGAGAATAATGCGCAGATGTTTAAGCTCAATGTTCATTNANATTTCTCATAAACATTATGTAAATTATGAATTAGATTCATACTAAAGTTGTTCTTATGGTAAGGNAAGTTATTTTTTGTGAAGGAGCGTGAGAATGCACCCCCACCCAGCCCCTCATGGGGTATCTTTAAATGGNCTTTATCCTNTGAATTACACAAGCGAAGTCCAGATAAAGGCAGACCGGCAGTCTAAACTGTCTTTTGAGGTATATCCTGCAAAAACTGAAAAAGCGCAGAAAGCATTATTATCTGAACTGAGGCTGTTATCTCCTTATCGCCCGACTTTTATTTCTGTTACCTATGGGGCAGGTGGAAAAAGCCAGGCAGGTACAGCTGATACCGCAAAACAAATCCAAAAGACTTTGAACACAGATGTGATGGCCCATCTCACGCTTGCTGTGCAGACACGCGATGATGTTCTGGCAACAGCAGATAGATTCAGTGCGGCAGGCGTTCGTCAGATTCTGGCGTTGCGTGGGGACCAGCCTCACGAAGCTGTCTCATTGCCGCAAAATCCTTTCACAGACACGGTAGAGCTGATCCGTTGTCTGGCTGCTCGCGGCTGGGATAACATCAGAACATCGGCCTATCCCGACATTCATAAAGAGGCCACAGATGCAGATTCTGATTTTGACTGGCTGCTGGCAAAATTTGATGCTGGCGCCAGTGAGGCGGTCACACAGTTCTTTTTTAATGCAGACAATTTTTTCCGTTTACGTGACAGGCTGGACAGATATGGTTTGGCCAAAAAGCTGATTCCTGGCATTCTTGTGTTCAGGGAAATTGAAAAAATGATAGGTTTTGCAAAGAAGTGCGGAGTTCATATTCCTGCACGTCTACATGTAGAACTGTCCAGAAGCCGCCAAACAGACGTGGAAGAGGCGCATTGCTTGTCTATTCTGCTTGATCTGTTGCTGAGATTAAGCAGTCAGGGTGTCNATCAGTATCATTTCTATACGCTGAATAAGGCACAGCCATTGGTGACATTGCTTGACCTTCTAGACCTGCCTAAACAGGGGATTTGCGCTGTTGCTGATCGGCAGCCTGAAACCTGTTATTAGACGGGACGCGTGAAGGGCGCGGCCGATGAGAAAAATTGCCAGAGATTGAATCACCTGAAATTACAGAAAATGTCGCACTTGTGACAATAAAAGTCGCTGAATCAGACTGCTGCCGATGCGTTGCGCCGTAAAGATTCAGAAATAAGCGGGGTCAGTCGTTTTTATTGACGTCATATCAGAGGGAAAAATGCCATGTCAGATGAAGATGATATCATCCTGTCCGAACTTGATGATGATGAACTTGTCCAGCAGATGCATGATGATCTGTATGACGGGCTCCAGGACGAGATAGTTGAAGGGGTTGAGATTCTCCTCAACCGCGGCTGGACACCCTATAATGTGCTTACAAAAGCACTGGTGGAAGGTATGACTATTGTTGGCATTGACTTCCGTGATGGGATTTTATTTGTGCCCGAAGTCCTGATGGCCGCAAATGCCATGAAAGCCGGGATGGGCATTCTACGCCCTCTGCTGGCTGAAACGGGGGCACCGCGTGTGGGTAAGATTGTCATTGGCACAGTGAAAGGTGATATTCACGATATTGGGAAAAATCTGGTGTCGATGATGCTGGAAGGTGCTGGATTTGAGGTTATCGATCTTGGCATCAACAATCCTGTTGAAAATTACCTTGAAGCGCTGGAAGAACATCAGCCTGATATTTTGGGGATGTCGGCGCTTCTGACGACAACCATGCCTTACATGAAAGTGGTGGTTGACGCGATGGTAGAAAAGGGTGTGCGCGATGATTATATTGTGATGGTTGGCGGCGCGCCATTGAATGAGGCGTTTGGCGAATCAGTTGGTGCAGACGCCTATTGCCGGGATGCTGCAGTCGCTGTTGAAACAGCAAAAGCCTTGATCGCAAAGCGGCGCGAAGTTGGGGCGGCCTGAACCGATTATGGGACAGGTCGTAACGCTTTACTGGAGGGACATCCCTGCACAGGTTGTGGCTGAAAAAGGTCGTGGCCGCAAGCGTGAACAGGCCAAAATTGAACTGCATCGGCGCTTTGCGCTTGCTATAGATGAAGCGGCTATGCGGGATGGTGCCGACAGCACAGATGACTATCTCGCTGATTGGCGTAGGGGTGCTCCAGTGGAATGCTCAGATGAACTGGAAGTTGAAGCCCGCAGAGTTGCTGAACGTCTGGAAGCTGAATTTGACGGCAAACTGCTTGCCGAGCTGGTCAATTCTGGTGGCCGAGCAGGGTAAAGTACTCAAAGTCAAATAGCAATTAAGATGTGCATGAATGCTTGTGTCGTAATTGGACTGATGAAAGGCGCTGTTAAGCGAACGCAAATCCACTGTAATAGGCACAGTCTGTGCATCTTTAAAATCAAAATGAACAGCTTAAAGCAGCTTTAGATACAAGGCGCGGGTTAATGCATAAGGGTGTGAGGTTATGGCTGTAAATATTGATAATTTATCCCGTGCAGGACAAAACTGGTCGATCGAGGTTACGCCGACAGGTGCTACAAAGATTGAGAGCTTTGCTGAGTCTCTTCCTGAAGGCACAACAGTAAATGTCACCTTTTTGCCGGGAACTGACCCGATTGATACAATTGCTGTTGCACACCGTCTGGCTGATGAGGGCATGAACGCTGTGCCTCATATCGCAGCCCGGTCATTGATTGATGAAGCCCAGCTCGATGATCTGGTCAGCCGGATGACAGGCGAGGCAGATGTATCAGAAGTACTGGTCATCGGCGGCGGTGTTGACCGGCCGGTAGGGGCATTTGACAGCTCTATGCAGGTTCTTGAAACAGGCATCCTGCAAAAACATGGCATTTCCACAATAGGTGTATCTGGCCATCCAGAAGGCAGCCCGGACATCAGTAAACAGGCATTAGCAGATGCGATCGGGTGGAAAAATGAGTTCGCTGCCAGAGAAGGCTTATCTTTATACATGGAAACACAGTTCTGTTTTGATGCAAAAACTGTGCTTGACTGGGAACGCATAATCCGCGGCAATGGCAATAAACTGCCTATACGCATCGGAATCCCGGGGCCTGCCACGATTAAGACTTTGTTTCGTTTTGCACAGATTTCCGGTATTGGCCCCTCTATGCGGTTCGTTGCCAAACAGGCCCGCAAAGTGGCAAAGCTGATGACGGTGCAGGCTCCAGATCTTTTGTTGGCAGGGTTGGCTGAGGGTATGGCTGCTGACCCAGACTGTCTTTTGGCTCATTTTCATTATTATCCCTTTGGCGGCTTTGTCAAAACAGCAGCTTATGCTGAAGCGGTGGCAACAGGTCAGGTTGATGTAACAACAAAAGGTGGGTTTGACATTCGTCAGGCGTCATAACGCATTATTTTTGAAAAAACAGCGGTACTTGTGACAGAAGGGCAAAACATATGACAACAACACGCATTTCATCTCACAAACAGGACATCACCATTGGCTTTGACTCGCCTTTTTGTGTGATTGGTGAGCGTATTAATCCTACAGGGCGTAAATTACTGGCAGCAGAAATGGCAGCAGGTGATTTTAGCAGGGTGATCGCTGATGCTGTTGCCCAGGTTGAGGCCGGAGCAACTATGCTAGATGTGAACGCTGGGATTCCAATGGCTGATGAGCCGGCTATTTTGGCAAAATCGATTAAGCTGGTTCAGGAAACTGTGGATGTGCCGCTGGCCATCGACAGTTCAATAGTTGAAGCTCTAGAAGCCGGGCTGGCCGTGTATCAGGGCAAGGCACTTGTCAATTCTGTGACCGGTGAAGAGGAGCGGCTGGAAGTTGTGTTGCCGCTGGTTAAAAAATATGGGGCAGCTGTTGTTGCTATCTCCAATGATGAGACGGGCATTTCGGAAGATGTCAATGTGCGCTTTGATGTGGCTAAAAAAATCGTTGAGCGGGCAGAAGATTACGGTGTCCCGCGTGAAGATGTGATTGTTGACCCGCTGATCATGCCTGTTGGTGCTATAAATTTGGCTGGCCGGACAGCTCTTGACCTGATTGGCCGTCTGCGGCACGAGCTGAAAGTGAACACAACTTGTGGTGCATCGAATATTTCATTTGGCCTACCCAATCGTCATGGAATGAATGCTGCCTTTTTGTCAATGGCGGCAGGTGCAGGCATGACCTCTGCTATTATGAATCCGCTCCATGTAGAAGAGATAACAGCTATTATGGGAGCAAATGTTATGAATGGCGTCGACCCAGAATGCCGCCACTGGATATCAAAATTCCGTGAGGCACCTGCAGAAGGATCTGGTGGACGTGAACGGCGGGTAACACGCAGGCGTTCACGGGCCTGATGGGCTGCTGTTCTAGCAAAACAGGAACAGTTTATGATCTGAGGTTTATCATGGTAAAACGCGCGATTTTATCAATTGCGATAGAGGAATAGCCAACTTGTCTGAGGTTAAAATTGTATTTACCCCATCTGGGCGTCAGGGCCAGATTGCGAGAGGCGCAAATCTGTTGCAGGCTGCGCGCCAGCTGGGTGTTGACATTGACTCAGTTTGCGGCGGACGAGCGATGTGTGGCCGCTGCCAAATTGATGTAGGTGAAGGCCAGTTTGCCAAACATGGGATTACCTCATCTGCTGCAGCACTCAGTCCTGCGTCAGTTGCAGAAACCCGCTATGCAGAAAAACGTGAATTGCCAGCTGGCCGTCGTTTAGCTTGTCAGTGCAAGATAGAAGATGACCTTGTTATTGATGTTCCAGCGACCAGTCAGGTCCATAATCAGCTTGTACGCAAGGCTGCCGATAATCGAGTGATTGATCTTCGCCCGCCTGTCCGCCTTTGTTTTATTGAGGTGCGTGAGCCTGACATGCACGAGNCATCTGGCGATCTTCGGCGCGTAATTGAAGCATTGGAAGCCCAATGGCNAGACAGGGTATCTGGACCTGTAAGCTGNGATCTGCATGTTCTGCAGCAACTTCAGATGGCCCTNCGCAAAGGCAAATGGACAGTCACTATTGCCTTGCGTGCAGGCTGCCAGATTGTTGCTGTCTGGCCAGGCCTTAAGCACCAGATTNTGGGGGCAGCTGTCGATGTAGGGTCAACCACGATGTCAGCTCANATNTGCGATATGAATGATGGGACTGTTCTCGCCTCTACCGGCATAATGAATCCNCAGATNCGTTTTGGTGAAGATCTGATGAGCCGCGTNTCNTACGGAATTATGAATGAAGGNGGAGCNGCAGAAATGACAAAGGCTGTCTGTGAAGGGCTGCAGCAACTCATTGCGGNTGGCGCCGAACAGGCAGGTTGTACCACAGATGATGTGCTGGAAGTCGTTCTTGTTGGCAATCCGGTGATGCATCATCTGCTTCTGGGGATAGACCCTATTGAACTAGGTGGTGCGCCTTTTGCTCTGGCGGTGGATACCGCAATGGAAATCAAAGCAGATGAGATAAATCTCAGCCTGAATAAAGGTAGCCGGATTTATATTCTACCCTGTATTGCCGGTCATGTAGGGGCAGATGCGGCTGGNGTGGTTCTTGCAGAAGCGCCGCAAGACGGCAGTGATGTGCAGTTGCTAATCGATGTGGGTACAAATGCTGAGATCGTACTGGGCAATAAAGACAGGCTTCTGGCCGCCTCATCCCCAACAGGGCCAGCTTTTGAAGGGGCGCAAATCAGCTCAGGCCAGCGGGCGGCACCGGGCGCAATAGAACGGCTGCGGATTAATCCAGAAACTTTTGAGCCACGGTTTTCAGTGATTGGGTCGGATATCTGGTCAGATGAAGATGGCTTTGATGAGGCGGTTTCGGATACCGGAATTACCGGTATTTGTGGCTCAGGCATTATTGAGGCTTTGGGGGAAATGTATCTGACAGGGCTGATCACAGCAGATGGGGTCATTGATGGTAATTTAGCCAGCCGCACAGAAAGAATTGAAGCAGACGGCCGCACCTTTAAATACCGGATTACAGATACGGTCACGATTCTACAGAATGATATCCGTGCTATCCAACTGGCCAAAGCTGCTCTTCATGCAGGCTTCAAGCTTTTAATGGATAAGATGCGGATAAAGACAGTTGACCGTGTTTTACTGGCAGGCGCGTTTGGCACACATATTGACCCCAAATATGCAATGGTTCTTGGCATGGTCCCGGACTGTGCTTTGCCAAACGTAGTGGCTGCAGGGAATTCAGCTGGTGCCGGAGCGCGGATGGCGTTGTTGAATACAGATGCCCGGGTAAGCATTGAACAAACTGTTCGCAGAATTGAAAAAATTGAAACAGCTGTTGAGGTAGATTTTCAGGATCATTTCGTGCGCGCAATGGCATTCCCGCATAAGACAGACCCGTATGAGAAATTAAGTGCAGCTGTTTCATTGCCGTTACGCGATCTGACAGATAACGTGCCTTCTGCGGAACCGTCAGGGCGTAGACGAAGCCAGCGCCGGTCTAGACGCGCATAATCCTGATAAGTCTTTGCAGTGCATTTCTTTCAGTTCAGTCTTTGTCTTTTTTGTGTTTGCGCGCTCGCTGCCAGGTATGTGCAGCGGCGCCAATCACAAAGGCAAAGCTGAGCGCATAGCTTAGCCAGACGTAAAGGCCATATCCATCCATGTCCAAAAAGCTACTCATATCAGATAGCCTTTGCGCGGTCTTTTTCAGCTGCCCTGCGGCGATCGCTCAGCATCCAGTTCATACGATGCAGGACGACCCATATAAAGAACAGCTGAAAGCCTGCGAACATGGTAAAGAGCGGCCACAGCATAGACACATCAATGGCCATGCCGCCTGAACGCAGAATGCTTGCCGGCTGATGTAATGTATTCCACCAATCCACCGAAAATTTGACAATGGGCAGATTCAGCACGCCAACAAGGGCCAGAATAGAGGCCATGCGGGCGCCGCGTTCCGGCCGATCAAAACCCGTTTCAAGCGCAATGTAACCAATAAAGAAAAATAACAATACCAGCATAGAGGTCAGGCGGGCATCCCATACCCACCATGTTCCCCAGATAGGATAGCCCCACAGGCTACCGGTAATCAGCGTCAGTGCGGTAAATCCCGCACCGATAGGCACAATGGCGCGGGCAGCAATATTTGCCAGAGGGTGCCGCCAGATTATATAGAATAGGGCACACAGCCCCAGCCCCAGATAACTGGACAAGCCCAGCCAAGCAGCGGGTACATGCACATACATAATGCGCACAGCATCTCCCTGCTGGTAATCAGGTGGTGAGGCCAATAAAGCCAGATACAGCCCAACAATAAAGAAGATAGCCGCTGCCCAGAAACAAAATGGGCGGATAACAGCAGACACAGTTCTGAACCGCGTAGGATTGGCAAGACTGTCAAAAAGGCCTGTCATGATTTCGTTCTGCCACGTTCTGTCCGTTTCTAGTGTTTTTCTTATTTTCTTTTACTTGTCCTCTAGGACTGACCGCAAGGCCGCAATTGTCGCAACCGGACTGACCGCCAGCAGGAATAAAAACACAGCCCCTAATAATTTTGCCTGTCCGGCAAAACCAAACCCAGCAAGATAAGATTGTGTTATCGCAACCCCAAAAATCAAAATAGGCAGGCTAAGTGGCAACAGCAGCAACGCCAATAGAAGAGTAGCCCTGCGCGCGCCCTGCGTCAGGCTTGCGCTGATTGCCCCTA
>PADU01000007.1:0-70059 GCA_002700485.1 SAR116 cluster bacterium
GCGTTTGGCGTCTATTGATGTGATTGTATCCTTAAGTATGAGAAGTCATAAAAGCGGTGTGACATACCATTAGCATGCTGCAGGATTTTAGCAAAAGAAAAGTGCCAAACACGAGCCCAAGCTGTCTTATCCAGACAATCTGAAAAGGGTGCAAACTGTCTGTTAGAAATTTTGCTAGCGCATCCACAGCTGAAAACAGAAACATGCCGACGGCCATGAAAAATAGTCCTTTAAAGTTATCTGAACCTGTTGGCTGACTGACTTGCTCTGATAATGGCGTTTGGCGTCTATTGATGTGATTGTATCCTTAAGTATGAGAAGTCATAAAAGCGGTGTGACATACCATTAGCATGCTGCAGGATTTTAGTGTTTCTGTTTCTTTTTCTTGGGTCAAATAAATTTAGCAGAGCAAAGGCAGGTGACTTTGCTGCTGAATAGATTATTTCAACAAGGGGAATGTGGAATAGGATAGCCTTGCTATGGCAATGATGGTCACCAAAAAACAAAGCTCCGTGCATTTGGTGTGGTTTAAGCGGGATTTGCGGCTGTCTGATCATAAGCCATTGCTGGCCGCGGCCAGAACAGGTCTGCCGGTTCTGCCACTCTATGTGGTTGAACCTGACTACTGGGCCCAGCCTTTTGCGTCCCGCCGGCAATGGGCTTTTATCCAAGATTGTCTGCATGAGCTGCGGGATCATACCGCCCGTTGTGGTCAGCCTTTNTGTATCAGAACGGGGTCTGTGACAGATGTTCTTTATAAACTAGCAGAAAAATATGAAATTTTAGCGATTCACGCTCATCAGGAAACAGGAAACAGCTGGACTTATGCTCGGGATAGGCAGGTCGCTGACTGGTGCCGTTCTAGACATATCCTCTTATGTGACTATCCGTTTAACGGTATAGTCAGAGGCCTGTCTAGCAGAGATAAGTGGTCTGCGGTGCGGGCTCGTCGGATGGCTGACGATGTGTTATCTCCGCCAACTAGCCTTACGCCCGTCCAGGGGCTTGACCCAGGTCTTATCCCTCCAAAATCAGATCCTTTGTTTGGCGCAGCCCTTACCGGTGATGTCCAGCCAGGTGGCCGGCAGGCAGCGACAGATCTTCTGCGCAGTTTTCTGACGAGCAGGTCTCGTACTTACCAGCACGGNATGTCTGCGCCACAATCTGCTAGTAAAGTCTGTTCGCGCCTGTCCCCTTATATCAGCTTTGGGACACTGTCTGTCCGTGAAGTTGAACAGGCGGTCGCTGAAAGGCGTGCCCAGCTCGGTCCACAAGATCACATGTTTAAGCGCAGCCTGTCTAGTTTCTCATCTCGACTGGTCTGGCGTTGTCATTTCATGCAGAAGCTGGAAGACCAGCCTGACTTGGATAGGGTATGCATGCATCGTGGCTTTGAAGGTTTGCGTGAACCGTTTCATAATTCTGAATTTTTACAGGCCTGGTGTCAGGGACAAACGGGCTATCCATTTGTTGATGCCTGTATGCGCTCACTTAATCAAACGGGCTGGCTGAATTTTCGGATGCGAGCTATGTTAGTCAGCTTTGCTGCATACCATCTGTGGCTGGACTGGCGCCAGTTTGGCCCGCATCTGGCTCGCCAATTCACAGATTATGAACCTGGCATACATTACAGCCAGCTGCAAATGCAGTCAGGGGTGACAGGCATTAATACCTTGCGGATCTACAACCCTGTCAAACAATCCTATAATCAGGACCCTGAAGGCAAATTTATCCGAAAATGGGTNCCTGAACTTGCAGACATTAGCGTGCAATGGCTGCATGAACCNTGGAAAATGTCATCTGACCTAAACCATCATGTGACCAGTCCGTTGGGAAAGCATTATCCCTTTCCTCTTGTTATTAATGAAACTGCAATGAAACAGGCTCGCGCCCGGATGAGAGACGCCCGGAATGTAGATGGTTTTGCGGATATCGCCCGTCAGGTCTATGCCCGTCTAGGTAGCCGGAATAGACCGGTCAGGAAGCATACTAAAGTTCAAGNCAGGCAGCTGTCCCTNTTTCGCTAGATCAGCCGACCTATTCCTNCTTAGTCAGAAGGAAATTTCCAATATCGTAAATTGCNAGGGCAATTTCTGATNCCAGCGGGAAAGACAGCACGCCCATAACGCNGTAGCCCAGCACTAACGGNACAACATAGANCCTGNTCATATAGAAGAACCACGCCACATAAAGCGGGTGCAGCTTNTCCAGCAGAAAGCNAGGTGTGATGGGTCGAAACAGGAAAATCACTGGGTTGGTGAATTTCACAAACACTTTCATAAAAAAGAAATCAGATGTCTCATGCATGAAAATGGACNTCCCAAATCGGCCTATCAGAGTCCACATGACCATACCCAAAANGTAGTCAACAATGATAATGAANAANGGAAATTGTGCGCTCATCTTGGTTCTTTTTACACTAAGTGGATTACATGTGAATCAATTTCATACAGCGACTTTTTTGGTTTAGAAAACGGAGCGGGGTTGCCCGCTCCGTAAAAGATTTTTCATCGGTTCAACTGTCAAAGACAAAAGGCCTGAGTTTTTTGCAAAGAGATCACTGTTGCACGATAGTCTTTCCACTAGGTACGCGGATTTCTTCGACCATCTTTTGCGTCTCTGCATCTGGCTCTTCAGTCATCAGGCTGACAACAACCATAAGAACTAAGCTCACGGGCATGCCGATCATACCAAAACGCAGACCGTCAATGCCAGCCCATGGCGTCATTCCACCGAACTGAACCATATACTGATACCAAGCGCCGGCAGCAAAGCCACCGATCATGCCAGCAACAGCACCAGCACGGTTTGCACGTTTCCACCAGACACCAANGACAAGCGGGAAGAACAGACCTGAATTGGCAAAACAGAAGGCCCAGGCAACTGCNCCAAGAATTCCTGTCAGTTTCATCGAGGCTACAAATGCANCGGCTGCGCCTATAACCACCAGCATAATGCGGGCAACTACGAGACGAGTCTTTGTATCTGCTTTAGGGTCGATGATCTTGTAATNCAGATCATNTGACAACGCGTTTGCGATTGCCAGCAGCAAACCATCAGCAGTTGACATCGCGGCTGCCAGACCACCAGCGGCCACCAAACCTGAAATCACATACGGCAGACCGGCCATTTCCGGTGTTGCTAGCACAACGATATCGCCGCGCATGAAGAATTCATTGATCTGGACAATGCCGTCACCATTGCCGTCAACAACCTTCAAGAAGCCAACATTACTCCACTGCTGAATCCACTCCAGATTGGAGACTTCAGCGACAGATTTACCAATGATGCTTGTCGCAACATTCGGANCAAGCAGAGACAGTTTGGTAAATGTAGCAAGAGCAGGGGCTGTCAGATACAACAGGCAAATAAACAGCAGTGAAATTCGAGGTAATAGGTGATAGAAGCTCTCTTTTCTGCTCTGAGAAATAAGCTGGGATTTGCGCCTCGCCCAGTTTTGAATTCGCTAACTGCGTTGATTGANTTTACCGCGCGGCAAGCCGCCTATGTTAGTCAGGTTACGTTGTTTGGCTATATAAAAACACGGGCAGGCACAAGCTGGCCGAAATTATTTGAAGATGACACTTATCTTGTCTCTTTGCGAACAGCCCGTTCACATTTCTTTGCTGCCTGCGTAGCTGATCTGGCCTTATTTTTTGCCGCCCGCATGTTTATNGGCGCGCGTCTGTCTGCATTGCAGGCCGAAAAGCTAGCTATCTACCTTACTGAAGCTGTGTTGCTGCATCATCATGATGAGGATATTGATCCCACTGCTTTTGATTCTGTTATTGTTCGCACACGTCGACGCGCAGCAGTGATGGCCTGGGAAGAGGCCGCAACATCGGCTCTTGCTTTTGTATCAAGTGCGGATGCCTTCATGCGGTGGGCACCCGTTACAGATGAATTTAAAGCTCTAGATGAAGAAATTATGCGGAATTCCCTGCATTTGCGATGGGTTGGTATAAGACGGGATGTAAAAGAAACCTTGAATATTCAGGAGGTCTTGGCAGATAGTAAAATGTTAATGAAGTAATGATACAGAGACACGCCCTCAGGCATTCATATGTCACTGTGGTAAAAGGATAACATGAAATGGCTGAAATTTGGCGGCTGGGCGTTGATATTGGTGGGACATTTACCGACTTGGTATTGGAAAGCAGTAACGGCGTGCAGGCTTCGACCAAGGTCCTAACAACTTATGATACACCAGAAGACGCCATCATTACCGGTCTGCAGACTGTCTGTAAACAAGTCACTATTCAGCCTGATAAAATCAGCCAGATTATTCATGGCACAACATTGGCTACCAACGCGCTTATCGAACGCCGTGGGGCAAAAACAGCCCTGATCACTACCCAAGGCTTTCGTGATGTTATTGAAATGCGCACAGAGAGTCGGTTTGAACAATATGATTTGAATCTTACCCTGCCTGCCCCGTTACTGACCCGTGATCATCGTTATGTGGTGAATGAGCGGATGGACGCAAATGGCAAAATTCTAATTCCTCTTCAAAGGGCTGAAATTGATGCGCTAGCGGAAAGATTGGCCCAATTTGGCTATGACAGTATTGCTGTTGGCCTGTTGCATTCCTACGCAAATGATAGCCATGAGCAAATGATAGGCAAGTTACTTGCTGATCGACTGCCTGATGTGATGATTTCTCTCTCCAGTGAGGTCTCTCCGCAGATGCGCGAATATGAACGGTTCAATACAACGATCGCGAATGCGTACATTAAGCCCCTTATGAAAAGCTATTTAAGCCGGCTCAAAGGGCGGTTGGCAAAAGAAGGGGCCTACTGCCCTGTCTTTCTTATGCATTCAGGCGGTGGAATTATTAGCTTAGAAAATGCAGCTGAATTTCCGGTGCGTCTTGTTGAATCAGGCCCTGCTGGCGGCGCCGTATTTGCCGCACATATTGCCGCTAGCCATGGGCTAGATAGGGCGCTGTCCTTTGACATGGGGGGTACAACAGCCAAGATTTGTCTGGTCAAGGATCACACCCCGAAGACTGCCCGGACATTTGAAGTTGCCCGTACCTACAGATTTAAGAAAGGCTCTGGCATGCCGATTTCAATTCCGGTGATCGATATGGTTGAAATTGGTGCAGGCGGCGGGTCGCTGGCTCATGTTGATTCATTAGGTCAGATTAGGGTAGGGCCTGAAAGTGCAGGCTCGCAGCCTGGGCCAGCCTGCTATGGACGAGGGGGGGCAGCTCCTGCGGTAACAGATTCCGATTTGATTTTGGGTAAGCTTGATCCAGCCGGATTTGCTGGCGGTAGTATCCCTCTTTACACTGAGCGCGCCACACAGGCCCTTGATATTCATATTGGTTCGAAACTGAATATGGAAGCAGTGGAAGCCGCCTGGGGTGTGGCGGAGATGGTCGATGAAAATATGGCCAATGCTGCGCGTGTGCATGCTGTTGAAAATGGTGAGGATTTATCAGAATATACGATGATTGCCTTTGGTGGGGCAGCCCCACTTCATGCAGCACGTTTGTGTGAGAAGCTAGGTATACGCCGTTGTCTTATTCCGAAAGGTGCAGGTGTGGGTTCCGCTATTGGTTTCTTGCGGGCCCCATTCAGTTTTGAAGCTAATAATTCAGTTTTTATGCAACTGTCTTCATTTGATCCAGTGAGAGTAAAGCAATTATTTGCCGATATGGAAAAGGAAGCCTCAGCCTTTGTGCGCAGTTGCGATCAAGATGCTAGTATCAAAACAGAATATAAAGTTTACATGCGCTATGCGGGACAAGGCTGGGAAATTCCTGTGGCGCTGACCGTCCAGCACATCACAAAGCCTGACACGGCTGACTATAAAGCTTGTTTTGAGCGGGAATATGAACAGCTTTTTGCTAGAACAGTTGCTGGTATGGAAATTGAAATCACAGTGTGGTCAGTCAATGCTTATACTGAACCGCCAGAAGCTCGCACTGTCCAGCAACAAGTTCATCAGAGAACACTAGAGACAACAAATATCCGCCCCCTTTTTGATCCTGCGCTGTCCACTTTTGTGAATGCCACAGTTGCGCAACGAGACGCAGTGAAAGACACAACACAGATTATCGGACCTGCAATGCTCACGGAGGATGAGACCACAATTATTGTCCCTTCGAGCCGGGATGCAGTAGCTTGCGGTGATGGAACTATCGTTGTATTCGCCAAACAGGATAGAGGTCAAACATGAGCAGACCCCAAAAGATTAAAAATGCTAGAAAAAAGATATCACCAGTTGCCCTTCAGGTGATGTGGAATAGGCTGATTTCAGTGGTTGAGGAACAGGCACAGGCCCTGGTCAGAACGGCTTTTTCAACTTCCGTGCGAGAGGCAGGAGATCTATCTGCTGGGGTGTATAATCAAACAGGTGAGATGCTGGCACAGGCGGTCACAGGCACCCCAGGCCATGTGAATGCAATGGCTGATGCTGTTGGTCATTTCATCAGGGTTATTGGACACAGTAACATGGCAGAAGGTGATGTCTACATCACGAACGATCCGTGGTTAGGCACAGGTCATCTGCATGATATCACTCTCGTGACACCCTCTTTCCGGGTGGGGCAATTGGTTGGTTTCTTTGCCTGTACCGCGCACATTGTTGATATTGGTGGGCGTGGTTTTGGGGCTGATGCAAATTCAATTTATGAGGAAGGCCTGTACATCCCGATCATTAAGCTTGCAAACAAGGGCTGTTTTGATGGGACCCTGCAGACTATCATCAGGGCAAATGTGCGTGAACCTGATCAGCTGATTGGCGATATTTATGCGCTGTCTAATTGTAATGAGATTGGCCATCGTCGTCTGATGGATATGATGACTGAGTTTGAATTGGATAATCTTTCATCAATATCTGATTTTATTCTGCAGCGGTCACGCCGAGCTACTCTTGAACGGATTAATGCACTAGAGCCGGGACAGGCTTCGGGTCATATGCGCATAGATGGGTTTTCTACACCAGTTGATTTGAATGTGACTATTACCATTGAAGCGGATCGCATCTTGTGTGACTGGGAAGGCACATCTAGGCTAGATAAAAAGGGCATAAACGTACCTCTGGTTTATACCAAAGCCTATGCGTGCTACGCGCTCAAATGCGCGATTGCGCCGGATATTCCGAATAATGCAGCCTCGCTTGCACCGTTTGAAATTACCGCACCTGAAAACTCCATTGTGCACGCGCTTCATCCTGCTCCTGTTGCACTGCGTCACGTGATTGGCCATTTCGTACCGGATACGGTTTATGATGCACTGGACAAGCTGTTGCCGGACCTTTTGCCAGCTGAAGGGGCAGGGTGTTTGTGCAATTTTCAGGTGAGTCTGCGCCCTCGCTCAGACAAAGCTGCGCCCTCTGATGCAATCCGTGCAGAGGTTCTGATGTTCAATTCTGGCGGGTCAGGCGCACGGCCCAACCTAGACGGGATGAACGCCACAGCCTTTCCCTCTGGTGTGATGACCATGCCGGTTGAAGCGACTGAGCAGGTTGGTCCAGTAATAATTTGGCGCAAAGAGCTGCGTCCCGATAGCGGCGGTCCAGGTCAGTATCGAGGGGGTCTTGGCCAATTTATGGAAGTTGGGGTGCAGGCTGGGCATGAATTTGACCTTCAGGCCATGTTTGACCGTGTCCAGCATCCGGCCCGCGGACGGCGTGGCGGTTCGGCGGGTGCGTCAACAACGATCCAACAGGATGACGGCACCGCTATGCGAGGAAAGGGTAAACAGTTTATTCCCCCGGGTCGGACTGTAAAGATGGCTTTTCCTGGAGGTGGTGGCTATGGTGATCCTAGAGCGCGTGATATGGATGCGGTAAGACATGATTTAATCGGTGGTTACATTACAGCTGAACAAGCAGCGCAGGTCTATGGACTTGATAAAGAAGAGATTGTGGCCATTCTAGCAGATGCCAACGCGGTTGATATTTAGCAGGGCCAAATAACCGATTATCAGAGAGATGTGGAATGGGCGTTGCCAAAGACTGTCTTAAAATCGTTGTGACTTCTGCTGTCGCGTTGACAGCAGGTCTTATATGCGAATCTGTTAGGGTTCCAGCACCTTATTTGATGGGCAGTTTATTTGGTGTGTGGGTGGTTGGCGGCTCTCTACCTGCAGTACAGCCCTATCTAGGCATTGCTCGTTGGTTTCATGTGCCGGTTGTAATGGGGCTCTCTGTTCTAATAGGGACCAGCTTCAATCCTGAGCTAATCGCCTACATTAACGGTTGGGCGGCAACCCTCGGGGTGATGATGGTTACAACAGCTATTGCCACGATAGTAGGAATGTTTTGGCTGATCCGCATTAGACACTATCCAATAACTGAAGCGTTTTTGTGTTCAGTTCCTGGGGGACAGGCTGAAATTCTAATAATTGCTCGCGAACATACAGAAAAAGAATATGTTGTCGCCTTGTTTCATCTAGTGCGTGTTGTGCTAGTTTTTTGCTCAACACCGCTGCTTTTGGCTGTTACTCAGGGTCATTTAGCTGTTGCGCAGTCGAATTTTGCTTTGCATCAGATGCCGACCTTTCTCTCACTTCCGTTGTCGGTTCTGTCTATGTTTCTGATGACTGCTCTGGCTGGCTATTTGATCGCACGGCTTTTGCACATGCCTATGCCACATCTGCTCGGTCCTTTATGTCTTAGCATTGTGCTGCATGTAACTGGTGCGCTTGATATACCTCGCATTTCCGAGTTTGTAATTCTTGCACAGGTTGCGATTGGTGGGGCTATAGGCGCGCGCTTGGCTCAAGTCCAGTTCCGCGAGCTATATAGCTATATTGCTGATGCAGTAGCCAGCGCAGTGATTATGTTAGTGGTTTATGCTATTTCTGCTTTGTTTTTGAACGCTCTATTTGACCTTGACCTCCTCAAATTATGGTTGGCTTTTGTGCCAGGCGGGCTTTATGAGGTTACGTTGCTGGCTCTGCTATTTGGTTTTGACGTTGCCTTTGTCGCTGTGCATCATACAATAAGGATTATGTTCATCATTCTGTCTCTTCCAGTTTTAATTCCAACACTGAAACGACTAATTCGTCCAAATGGTTGATGGCTAGAGACAAGTGATGATAAGGAAAACTTTATCCTTAGCGGAGGGTTATTACACGGGAGGTTGTTATGAAATTGAACGCAGACCAGCGTGCTGAATTTGACCAAGAAGGTTATCTGTTTTTTCCAGGCCTGTTTACCCCTGAAGAAGCCAATTTACTGAAAGCGGAAGCGGATAATGTCTATGCCCTTCAGCGTGAAGAGGTATGGCGGGAAACATCAGGTGTCGCTCGGACAGCTTTTGCCGCGCACACCTATAATGAGGGGTTTCGGCGACTTGGCGCGCATCCACGTTTGATAGAGCCGGTATCTGATCTTTTGGAAGGCGATGTTTACATGCATCAGTTTAAGGTCAATGCCAAAGCCGCTTTTGACGGTGATGTCTGGCAATGGCACCAGGATTATGGCACCTGGAAGCGTGATGATGAGATGCCAGANCCNCGGGCNATGAATATTGCTGTGTTTTTAGATGATGTTACCGCTGCTAATGGACCCTTNTTATTCATTCCTGGCAGCCATAAAATTGGGGTAATCGATGCCGGCCACGATCTGNNCACNACNAGTTATCCGTTATGGACACTGGATCGNGATAAAGTCAGCGNGCTGGCTGAGCGGGGCGGTTGTGTTGCNCCTACAGGTCCNGCNGGNAGTATGCTGATGTTTTCTTCGCTTCTGGTGCATGCCAGNCCNGCNAATATNTCGCCTTTTGACCGNACNATTGTNTATNTNTCNTTATGTCANGTNGATAATCATATNCGTGCNTTTAACCGNAAGGAATGGATTGCGCANCGTNANTTNACNCCGATNANNNCGCTGNNAGATAATTGCCTNGANGANCTGGTTGCCGCGCGTNANGCTGCTGAATAANAACAGTCCGGATATGAATTGATGTATCTGTATCCTGAACTTCTTCGCCGGGCAGAGGCTGAAAAGCCGGTNCGTGTTGGCCTGATCGGNGCAGGAAAATTTGGCTCGATGTTTTTATCGCAAGTGCCCACCACGCCCGGGTTGGTNGTNAGTTATATTACCGATCTTCATCCNGATAACGCTAAGGCGGCCTGCCGCGCGACAGGATGGGCAACTGAGCAGGTTGATGCAGTTCATTTNACTGATGANGCTGAAATGATGATGCGGAGTGGNACAGTCGATGTGGTGGTTGAAGCTACCGGCAACCCTGTTGCTGGGATTTATCATGCGCAGATGGCGATCAGTCATGGTCTGCATATTGTGATGGTAAATGTGGAAGCTGATGTNTTAGCGGGGGCCGAACTGGCCCGTCGTGCGCGCTCTGCTGGTACAGTGTATTCCATGGCTTATGGTGACCAGCCAGCCTTGACAGTAGAGCTTGTGGATTGGGCACGTTCCTGCGGTTTTGAAGTGGTTGCAGCCGGGAAAGGTACTAAATATCTGCCTGCCTATCATTATGCTACCCCGGATACAGTGTGGGATTATTATGGGCTAANCGCTCAGCAGGCAGCTGATGCTGGGATGAATAGTAAGATGTTCAACAGCTTTCTTGATGGCACCAAATCTGCGCTTGAAATGGCAGCAATTGCCAATGCCACAGGTCTGTCCTGTCCAAGCGATGGATTGCGGTTTCCAGCAGCGGGCATGGATGACNTGGCACATATTCTGCGACCAGTAGATGCTGGCGGTGTTTTAGATGAACCTGGTCAGGTTGAAGTTGTCTCGTCACTAGAACGTGATGGCCGGCCGGTTTTCAAGGATTTGCGCTGGGGCGTCTATGTGGTGGTTAAAGCGCCGAATGATTATGCTGCCGACTGTTTTCAGCAATATGGGATGAATACAGACAGCTCTGGTCAATATTCAGCCATGTATAAGCCGTTTCATCTGATTGGACTTGAGCTGAACATATCAGTTCTATCTGCTGCCCTGTGTGNCCAGCCCACAGGCACAACACAGCAATTCACAGGTGATGTGGTGGCCATAGCCAAACGTGATATTCGTGTTGGCGAGGTGCTGGATGGTGAAGGCGGCTATACTGTGTGGGGCAAGCTTTATCCGGCAGCTAAGTCTGTTGCAGAAAATGCGCTGCCGATTGGTCTTGCTCATCAGGTCAAACTAACCTCTGATATTCGTGCTGGTCANACAATCTGTTGGTNTGATGTGGCCATCGATNAGGACAATNTGGCTGTCCAGATGCGCCTTGCCCAACAAAATCAGCTAGCTTAGTAAAATCAGCCGCGCAAAAGAAACTTGTATTTCGTCCAGCTTTAACTTGCTAACGTTAAAAATTCTGCTAGCGTGTCTGCAATTCTGTGCGAAAGCCCAACTTTTTAGGAAAATAATGCCAAGCGGCATTTAGGGTTACTATGACACTAGAAGTCGTTTTTGACGTCATCCAGATCATTTTTGCTGACATCGTTTTATCGGGAGATAACGCGCTTGTAATTGGCATGGCTGCGGCCGGCCTATCTGCCAAATTGCGCAAACGTGCAATTTTCATTGGCATGGCTTTGGCAGCTGGCCTGCGAATTTTGTTTGCTATCACCGCGACATATCTTCTGGCGATTAAGGGCATTTTAATTGTAGGTTCTGTGCTTCTGGCCTGGGTATGTTGGCGGTTTTATAATGACCTAAAGGAATTTAATGGTCCGTCTGTACTGAATATAACTGAAGAAGCAGCACAGGGAACAGAAAAGACCAAACCTTCTGAGGAGGGCGATGACACCAAATTTAGCCGCGCATTGTTGACCATTCTAATGGCAGATGTTTCTATGTCGATCGACAATATTGTAGCGGTGGCCGCGATCGCGCGGGACAACACAACCTTGCTTGTTTTTGGTCTGGCGCTAGCGATTGCTTTCATGGCCTTTTTTGCCTCAATGATTATGCGAATCATGCTAAAATACAGGTGGCTATCCTGGCTGGGGTTATTGTTGCTAGTCTATTTAACAGCAATGATGCTTCATGATGGTCTTGTTGATCTGGGAGTCATTAGTAGTTTCTTTGCATAAATTATGTAGGTTTACTGTTAAAAATTAAGACTTTTGAAATTGGCTGAATGTATCTGTGGGAGCTNNAAAACTATGACTGTTACCTATCTGAAAAAAGCGGATAAGACACCGCAAACTGGCACTGATGAGACNCAGGCGATTGTGAGCGAAATGCTNTCTCGTATTGAGGATGAGGGTGAAGATGCAGTCCGCGCTTATGCTGAAAAGTTGGATAACTTTACTGGTGATGTAATTATCTCAAAAGAGCAAATTGCTGCTGCTGCAGAAAAGGTGTCTGAGCAACTCAAAGCTGATATCCAGTTCTCGTATGATCGAGTTACAAAATTTGCACAGGCTCAGAAAGATTCAATAACAGAATTTGAAACTGAATTGTCCCCCGGCCTATGGGCAGGACAGAAATTGATCCCAATAGAAACCGCTGGCTGTTATGTGCCAGGCGGGCGTTATGCACATGTAGCATCTGCTATTATGTCTGTCGCCACAGCAAAAGTGGCTGGTGTTGAAAATGTGATTGCCTGTTCTGCACCAAATGGTAATGACGGTCCACATCCGGCAATTTTATATGCCATGCACTTAAGTGGGGCGGACACAATTCTTTCTTTAGGAGGAGTTCAAGCTGTTGCTAGTATGGCCTTTGGCCTGTTCACAGGTAATAAGGCTCGGATCCTCGTTGGCCCAGGTAACAGGTTTGTGGCCGAAGCCAAGCGTATGCTTTATGGGCGGGTTGGAATTGACATGTTTGCTGGTCCTACTGAAATTGCGATTATTGCTGATAAAACAGCAGATGCGCAGATAGTAGCAGAGGANCTTGTNAGTCAGGCTGAACATGGCCCGGATTCTCCTGCTTGGTTGTTTACCACCTCACGTGAACTTGCAGATAAAGTGACCGATCTGATGNCTNGCCTAATAGAGGCTTTACCAGAAACAGCTCGTAACGCGGCCACCTCNGCCTGGCGTGATTATGGAGAGATTATCTTNTGTGACACAGATGAAGAAATGGCAGGGGTGTCTGATGAGTATGCAGCAGAGCATCTTCAGGTACACACNGGTTCAGACAGCTGGTTCANAGATNGGCTGAAAAATTATGGCTCGNTATTTGTNGGTGAGGAAACAACTGTAGCNTATGGTGATAAATGTTCTGGTACGAATCATATTTTGCCGACCAAGGGTGCCGCTCACTACACAGGGGGCCTGTCTGTTCATAAATATATGAAAATTGTGACCACCCAGCGTATGACGCGGGAAGCCAACCGTGAAGTAGCCCCGGCCTCTGCACGAATATCGCGTCTTGAAGGGATGGAAGCCCATGCTCGCTCGTCTGATGTGCGGTTACGGAAATATTTTCCAAACGAAAATTTCTAAGGTATGCCCTAGACAGTTGTGCAATATTTAAATGAGGGCACAGAATGAAAGCAGTTGTATACACAGGCGATAACAGCGCAGAATACACAGATGTGGATAGCCCTGTTGTGCAGGATGGACAGACCAGAGTTGATCTGTCTTTTTGTGGGATTTGCGGATCCGACATGCATGCTTGGCATGGACATGATGAAAGACGGGTCCCTCCGCTTGTGCTGGGACACGAAGCTGTTGGCCGGGCTAAAGATGGCCCCTATGAAGGCCATTTAGTCGCGATCAACCCGCTGATGCGATGCAGGACTTGTCCGTCGTGTCAAACAGGTGATGAACATCTTTGTGCTTCGCGTGAGCTGATTGGTATGCGGGTTCCCGGCGCTTTTGCTGAAGAAGTCGCTATTGACAGCACCAATCTGATGGTTCTGCCTGAGGATGTTTTGCTTAGCGATGTGGCATTAGCTGAACCGCTGGCTTGCGCACTACATACGGTTCAACTTGGCCAAGCGGCGTTGTCTGTGCCGCTGCCAGACTCGCGACTAGTTATTTTGGGGGGTGGGGCGATTGGTCTGCTATGCGCACTTGCCGCACAATATTATGGCTGCAGTGAAATTCTAATTGCGGAAACCAACCCGATTAGGAATAAGATTCTGGAACAGGTTACGCAAGCGACAACCTATAACCCGCTGGAGGGTGTGCCAGAAGCCGCACAGAATTGTGATTTGATTATTGATGCAGTTGGTTCTGCGGCCACACGAAGTGCATCATCTGCTTTGGTAAGACCTGGCGGAGTGATTGTTCATATCGGTCTGCAGGATAATCTTGATGGGCTGGATACTCGCCGCATAACTCTGCAGGAAATCACTTTTCAAGGCAGCTATTGTTACCGGGACAGTGACTTTGCACTGGCAGTTGACCTGCTTGTCAACAAAACTATAACAGGGGCGGGTTGGACAGAGGTGCGGGCGATGGCGGATGGTCCACAGGCATTTATGGATATTGATGAAGGTCGTGCTGGGCCAAAAATCATTCTTAATACAGTTCCTTGAATAAGGGTCGATGTGCTAGACTCAAACATGGAGGTAAAGGCCTGTTCAGGCCGCCGGCGCCAATGTCCATCTGCAACAGCCTTAAAAAAAGACAGAATATCTTGACTGAACTGATCTGGCATTTCCAGATTCAGCAAATGACCTGATTGCGGATAAATTTTTAGACCTGCCAGAGGCAGGGTCCTTTTCAGCCACAAATTTACGTCCAGACAAGGTTCGTCCTCGTCACCGCATAAAAGCAGCACAGGCAGGGTCTGGCGGGTCAGCTGGTCTGCAAAGTCGTGTAGACTAGGGCGTTTGGCCTGCACTTCTGAAAGCGTATAGGCAGCGCCAACATAAGGCCGGTCACTCAGATGCTGTCGAAATTTCTGCCATGCAGCCTCATTTTTATGCTTTAGCTGAATACGGTTCGGGGCAGAGGCCATACCCTCTGCAGGAATTTGTCTATACTTGAAAATTCGTTCTGCGCTGGTGACAGAATCCCGAATAAAAGCCTCTCTCGTCGGCGGGTGCGCGCCGGATCCGCCACTGGCGCAGACAACAGACAAACAGCGTTCAGGCGCAGTCAGCCTTAGCATCAGCGCAATATAGCCTCCCATGCTGAGACCCACAATATGTGCCTTTTCGATCTGAAGATTGTCAAGCAGGGCAATCACATCATCACGGTTTTCCTTCCAGCCATAGGCATCTGCTGTTTCCGGCACGTCAGATGGCGGATAGCCACGTGCGTTCAATGCAAGTGTTCTGAAAAGGCTGCCATGGTGACTTAGGTAGTTAATCTGATAATCCCAAGATCGCGCATCACCGCCGAATTCATGTAAGAAGATTACAGCTTCACCTGCGCCTCTATCGCGGTAATACAGATTAATGCCCTGATTGGTGAAAGATGGCATGTTATTTTCCTGTCTACCTGGTTTTGGGTTTCGTTTTAAATCGCCTGACTACTCTGCCGTCAATAATACAGCGCCGTCAAATCAATGGCAGGGGTGAACAGGGCAATGGCAACGCTTGCGCATTTTATTGGCTTTTTTGCAATTTTTCGTTATGTATCTCAGCCTGACACGGCACGCTGTCAATGACCTTGCCAGATCAGGCAGATATAGCTGAAAAGGGTCAGAGTATGAGCACAGATATCTACGGTATCCATGACTGGGGTGACGGGCTTTTAAGGATTTTAGAGAATGGCCATATCGGGCTGTGTCATCCTCAACGACCAGAGGCTGAACCCACAGATTTGCTCAGCCTTGTGGAGAATCTTAGCCAGCGCGGCATTGCCACACCTGTTCTGATTAGGGTCACTGATTTTCTGAAACGCCGGATTGAAGAAATTAACCTCAGCTTTGCTGATGCGATTTCTGAAATGGACTATAAAGGCCGGTATCAGGGTGTTTTTCCGGTCAAGGTTAATCAGCAGGCTGAGGTAATTGAGCGTATCGCTGATTATGGCCATCCCTATAATTTCGGTTTTGAGGTTGGGTCCAAAGCTGAATTGCTAATTGCGTTGTCTTTGAATCTGCCAGCAGAGGCAGCAATAATTTGTAATGGGATAAAAGACAGTGAATTTCTGAATCTGGCGGCCTCCTCTCTTAAACTTGGCTTTAATATCTTCATTGTTCTGGAAAGCCCTCGTGAGCTAGAACTGGTCCTAGATGTTGTGAAAAACACAGATGTGCGACCCCAGTTGGGCGTGCGCATTAAACTGACCAACACAGTTAGCGGAAACTGGGCAGAATCAAGTGGTGACAGATCAACTTTTGGTCTGACCATTGCGCAGATTATGGATGTGATTGAAACGCTGAAGGCGGAAGGGTATCTTGATTGTCTGTGCCTGCAGCATTCCCATCTGGGCAGTCAGGTCCCCAACATTATAGAGATCAGAAAATCAGTTCAGGAAGCCTGCCAGTTCTTTGCAGAATTGCGGCGTGAGGGTGTTCCATTACGCTATCTTGATCTGGGCGGCGGGCTCGGGATTGACTACACTGGTGAGAAAACAGCGTCAGCTAATTCAATAAACTATACCCTGCGTGAATATTGCCTGAATATAATTGAAACTGTCAAAGATATGATGGATGTGAATGAGGTTGAGCATCCGGTTATCATCACAGAAAGTGGCCGGGCGTGTGTGGCGCAGTCATCGCTGCTGATTTTTAATGTCTTAGAAGCAACACATTTTGACAGTGAGATAGAGGTTATTGCCCAAGATGATGATCATCCTTATCTGCTGAAAATGCTTGAAATCCAGACTTACTTGACGCGCGAGCGTGTGCAGGAATGCTGGAATGATCTGAAATATTATCGTGATGAAATCCGCGCCTTATTCAGGCGTAATCAGGTTTCGCTTGCGGTCACAGCGCGTTCTGAACGGGCTTATCTGTATCTGATCATGAAAATCAAGCAGGTGCTGCGCGATCCAGAAGCAATGACAGAGGATATGAAACAGGCCCTTGTTCAGGTTGCCGATATCTATCATTGTAATTTCAGCTTGTTCCAGTCTCTGCCTGATGTATGGGCGATTGACCAGATTCATCCGCTGGCCCCTTTGCAGCGTCTGCATGAACCCCCGCAGCGTGTTGCGATTCTAAGTGACATTACCTGTGATTCAGATGGCAAGATCGATAAATTTGTTCTGGGTGACGGCGTTTCTGATACCTTGCCGGTTCATGATCTCAAAGCTGATGAGGACTATTTTCTGGGCGTGTTTTTCATTGGCGCATATCAGGAAACACTTGGTGATTTACATAATCTGTTTGGTGATACCAATGTGGTCACGATCGGTCTGGATGACGCTGGCGGATTTGAAATCCTTAAAGAACAGGATGGGGATACAATTTATGAAGTGCTGTCCTATGTTGAGTATGAGCCAAAAAGATTATTATCGTCATTCAAAGCGATTGTCGAAACAGCTGTGAAAAAGGGTAAGGTCAGTCCAGCAGATAGGCGCCAGATGATAAAAGCTTATACAGATAGTCTGAATGGCTATACCTATTTCGAACATTCAGATAACTAAGTTGAGCTATCTGAGAAACCCAGCCAAAAAAGAGGTGTGATATCCATGACCAAGATTCTTGTTATTGGCGCTGGCGGCGTCGGATCTGTTGCCACACATAAAATGGCTATGCTGCAAGATGTGTTCAGCGACATCACGCTGGCTAGCCGCCGTGAAGTGAAATGCAAAGATATTGCAGACTCTGTGATGGCCAGGGTGGGGCGCCAGATTCAGACAGCTGAACTTAACGCGGACGATACAAATGCTACCGCTCGCCTGATCGAAAAAACTGAAGCAGAACTGGTGGTGAATTTAGCACTTCCCTATCAGGATTTAACCATTATGGAGGCGTGCCTGAAAGCCGGCGCGCATTATCTGGATACAGCGAATTATGAACCGGTTGATGAAGCCAAATTTGAATATCAATGGCAGTGGGCCTATCAGGAAAGGTTTGAAAAAGCTGGGCTGATGGCCCTGTTGGGTTCAGGTTTTGACCCCGGCGTAACCAACGTCTTCACCGCCTTTACAAAAAAACATTTGGTCAGCCAGATGCATACCCTCGACATACTCGATTGTAATGGCGGTGATCATGGCCAGCATTTTGCCACCAATTTTAATCCTGAAATTAACATCCGCGAAGTTACCGCCCCGGCTCGTCACTGGCAGGACGGAGTGTGGATAGAAACGCCTGCCCTGTCAACAAGGCACAGCTTTGATTTTCCGAAGGTCGGTTCCCGCAATATGTATCTGATGTATCATGAAGAGCTTGAATCATTATCAAAACATTATCCTGAACTGCAGCGTGCCCGTTTCTGGATGACCTTTGGTGAGTCCTATTTAACGCATCTTGAGGTGTTACAAAATGTTGGGCTGACATCAATTGAGCCGATCCTATATCAGGGCCGTGAAATTGTGCCTCTGCAATTTTTGAAAGCTGTTNTGCCTGATCCAGGTNGTCTGGGGAAAACCACAACAGGCAAGACCTGTATTGGAACCATCATAACAGGCCAGCAGGANGGCCAGGAAAAAACCGCCTATGTTTATAATGTGTGTGACCATGAAGCCTGTTTTGCCGAGGTGGGNTCACAGGCTGTCAGTTATACAACTGGTGTGCCGGCGATGATCGGGGCAGCGCTCATGGCGACAGGCATCTGGTCGGGCAAGGGAGTGTTTAATATGGAACAGTTTGACCCTGACCCGTTTATGGCGATGCTNAATGACCATGGGCTGCCCTGGCAGGTCAAAACCCTTGACCAGGGTCTCCCCTTCTAAAGACGGCGTGATTTCATAAAATGATGATGCAGACCAAAACAGCTGGACCCGGAAGCTTTTCAGGATTTGATTTATCATCTGTGCCCAGCCCGTGTTTTGTGACTGATATGGCGCGCCTGGAAGATAATTTGCGCCTGCTGAACGCCGTGACGGAGGCCTCAGGTGCGCGTATTCTGACAGCTCTGAAAGCGTTTTCTCTCTGGTCAACAGCACCTCTTGTGAGCCGGTATTTAGCAGGCACCTGTGCCTCTGGCCTGTATGAAGCCCGTTTGGCCCGCGCCCATTACAGCGGGCTGCTATCCTGTTTTGCCCCGGCTTATAAAACTGATGAGATGGACGAGCTTGCAGGCTTGTGCGATCATATAATTTTCAACACGCCGCAACAGATCAGTCGGTTTGCAAATCAGGCAACTGCACAAGGAGCTGAACTTGGTCTGCGGGTGAATCCCTGTCTGCCGCAGGGGGAAGTTGAAAAATATGATCCTGCCGCACCACGGTCGCGTCTTGGCACGCCAGTTAGTCAGCTTGCAGATTATCATTTTGATCAGATATCCGGTCTGCATATCCACAGTCTATGTGAACAGGGTTTTTCTGAACTGGCAAATGTGATCAGTGTGGTCAAACCCCTTCTGGACAGGGCCGGTGGCCGGCTGTCCTGGCTCAATTTGGGGGGCGGGCATATGATCACAGCCCCAGACTATGACCGTGAGGCGCTGATCAACTGTCTGTGTGATTTGAAGCAGCGCTATGATCTGGATATCTATCTTGAACCTGGAACTGCAATTGCTTTTGATGCAGGTATTCTGGTTGGTGAGGTCATGGATATAATGGAAAATGACGGGCCGATTGCTATTCTGGATATTTCTGCGACCTGTCATATGCCGGATGTGCTGGAAGCCCCTTATCGGCCAGCTCTGCTGGCAGAAGCAGATACAGGAACCGGCGTGCTTGTGCGGTTGGGCGGGCCAAGCTGTCTGGCTGGTGATGTCATCGGTGATTACTGGTTTGATCATCTGCCTGTCCCCGGTCAGCGGCTTGCGTTCTTGGATCAAGCGCATTATTCCATGGTGAAAACGACAACTTTTAATGGCGTGCCGCTGCCTGCCCTCGCTTTATGGGACAGCCGCACAGACAGCTTGCAGCTGCAAAAACAATTTAGCTATGAGGATTTTGAAGGCAGATTATCATGACGGGGACAGATGCCACATGGGTCACCCAGTTCTTGGGGGAAGAGCTGACAGCAGAGGAAAACAGGTTGGAAACCGCAGCTTGTGAGATTATCCCCTGCGGTCTGGAAAAGACTGTGTCATATGGCAGTGGCACAGCTGCTGGCCCGGCAGCAATCATTTCGGCCAGCCATCAGCTAGAACGTTTAATCGGCGAGGATGAGGCTTGCCGTCACGGGCTTTACACTCATCCGGCACTTGACTGTTCTACCACGATTGCTGAGGTTCTGCACAATGTTCAGAAACAGGTGTTTGCCTGTATTGCGCGTGCCCATATTCCGGTTACGCTGGGCGGCGAACACAGCCTGACTTATGGTGCGGTTAAAGGACTGCAGGACGGTCTTGAACAGCCTTTTGGCATCGTACAGATTGATGCCCATGCCGATCTGCGCACTGCTTATCAGGGAGAGCCGCATTCACATGCTAGTGTGATGCANCTTTGCTGTTCGGCAGATATTCCTTTGTTCCAGCTGGGCGTTCGGGCCTTATGCCGAGAAGAGGTAGAGGCACGCAGGCGGTATAATGTAGGCTATTGTGATGCGGACAGACTTGTCAGACAGCAGCTCTCTTCAGTGACGTTGCCGGATGATTTTCCAGAATTGGTTTATGTAAGTTTCGATTTAGATGGGCTAGATCCGGCTGTTCTGCCTGCAACCGGCACGCCTGTCCCCGGAGGCCTGGGGTTCTATCAAGCTCTTGACCTAGTCAGCTCTGCCTGTTCAGGTCGCAAAATTGTCGGTTTGGACATTGTTGAACTGGCCCCCAGCCCGGCGCATCCGGCCAGTAATTTTACCGCTGCGCTTGTCACTTATCATCTGATTGCATTGGCCCTGTCACAGCGTTAGGACACGGTCAGGGCAGGCTTGCCAGCTTTTCTGTTAACAGATTTGCCAGCTCACTGTCCGGAGGCAGGCCAGCTAATAATTTAGACCAGCTTTCACGCGCAAGAGGGATATTGTTTTCGCTTAAAGCNAAATGCCCTCTGAAGAAGAGCCATTGTGGATGCGCCTGAAAGCGAGGCTTGTCGCTGACTTCATTCTGCTCAAACAGTTTGCCTATTCGCCGCGCATGCTGTTCACTCCCGCCAGATTTNAGAATNANTTCAGATAATTTGATCAGAACAGCAATATCTGACTTGTCCAGTTCCGCTGCTCTGAAAAGGGCGTTGATTTGCTCGTCTGACCTACCCAGCACCTTGTAAGATCGTGCCAGCCGCAGCCAGCCCTCGCGATCATCAGGAATGTCTTCCAGGCGCGCCGCCAGCCCGGCGACCATACCTTCGATCATCGCCTGCTGCTCTGCTGCAGAGATCTGGCTTAAATCAGCCTCACCTTGTGAGGTGCTGGCTTTCGTCTTCTCTGGAAGGTCAGGTGCCGGCAGACCGCCATCATCTGCGGCTTGCCGGATGCTGTCTTCCAATCTCTCTCGCCAGGGCGCATTAGGCGCAGACAGTTGGTAAAGATACGCCCATCTGTCAATGGCAAGCTGATAAGCTTCATCTTGATAGGCCGCAAGACCCCATAAAAACAGCGCGCGGGGCTCATTCGGCTCCACCTGCAAAATCTCATTGATCAGCTGGCGGGCAGGGATGGTCACCTGGCCGCCAGCAGCTCGGCTCAAAGCTTCGGCGATCATGGCCTTGATATCTGCTGCGTCATTGGACAGCGATAGCGCGTTTTGCAGCGCATCAATCTCAACTCTGCTGTTTCCAGTTCTGGCTGCTGCAAGTGCTAGCTGCAGCCAGGATGTAATATCATCTGGGTGTTTGGCAGCCGCATTTTGTGCAGCGTCGAAGGCGGTGTCCAACGCTTCTATTTCTGCCTTTGTTTCTGCCTGTTTCTGGGCCAGTTCAGCTGTTCGCTTATATAAGGGCTGGTCAGGCAAATCAGGCCGACCATACAGCCCGTATAACAGCCCGGCTGCAGCGGTGATCGCAACGCCTGCGGCGGCTGCATGGCGCACAGGAAGTGCTGGCTGTGACTTTGCGTTGTCACCTGTCTGATTTATCTGCGTATCAGCCCGCTTTTTTTTATGGCGCCCTGTTTCCAGTTCTGCAGTCTGGTGCGGGCGGGGGCGGCGCATTCCAAGTATGATGATCAATCCCCCCCCTGTCAGGATCAACACAGGGGCCANCCATAATAGCAAAGTTTGTGTGGATAAAGGGGGACGTAACAGCACATAATCACCATAGCTGTTCTGGATACGCTCCAGAATCGCAGCATCACTTGCTCCTGTCTGCAGCAGGCTGCGAACCTCACGGCGCAGATCCTTTGCAAGATCGGCATCAGAATCATCAATCGACTGGTTCTGGCAAACCAGACAACGCAGCTGTTTTGACAGAGCCCGCGCACGGTCTTCTAATATCGGATCAGCTAGTTTCTCTTCTGGTGTGAGGGCCGCTGCCGGCCAGCCGGTCAGACTGAACAAAAAGGCACTGAAGAACAACAGCACAAAAACTGTCCGTATTGTTTGTCCTGCTGTTACCTGCCTCATCTGGCGTTTTCAATGGCAGGCATAATCAGCCTGTCCATCACCCCTTTGTCAATCGGCCCGGCATGGCGCAAGATTATCTGACCCTGCTTGTTGAGGATGTAAGTTTCAGGCACTCCATAAAGCCCCCAGCGCAAAGCGGCCTGGCCGTCAAAATCAACAGCAATCTGGCTGAACGGATTTCCATATTGCCTCAGAAAGGCATCGGTATCTTCCGGCTTATCCTTATATGCAATTCCGATCACTGGCACCTGCTGGCTCAACGTTTCTAGTGCAGGAGCCTCAGCCCTGCAGGGCGCGCACCAGCTGGCAAAGAAATTCACCACAGCCACCTGACCGGATACAGCTGAAAAATCTAGAAAGGAGGCAGGGTCAGATAAAAGGGGCAAATCTGTTCGTGGTGGGGCTTTGCCGATCAGAACAGAGGGAAGCTGGGTGACATCACGGTTTCCAGACAGTGTGGCAAGAAGGGCCATCCCAGAGATGCCTAGCAAAATCACAAAGCCCAGCAAGGGAAGTATAAAGGACAGCCTTAATCTCATTGTAGGGTTATCTTCAGCATTATGCTGGCTCTGCTGTTGTCTTGAGTGCGGGGCGGCGGCGCAGAATGGCAATGCCGCCGCCAAAGGCCATGAATATTGTGCCCAGCCAGATAAAGCTGACCAACGGCTTGTGATAAAGTCGCAGCGTATACCCCTTTTCAACATCCCCTTCGCCCAGAACGATGTAGTGATCACCGCTTAGCCTTGTGCGGATAGCAGCTTCCGTTGTGGTTTGACGGGCTGCCGGATAGAATCGCTTTTCAGGATATAAAGTTGTTATCTGACGGCCATTCTCAAACAAATCAATTACNGCAGTTTCTGTCTGGTAATTTGGCCCTTGGCGGGCTTCAACGCCGGTGAACTTTGCTTCTTGTCCGGCCAGCATAATGGTCTCGCCTGGCTTGGCGCGTGTTATTACCTCGGTCTGAAATAGGCCTTCTCCCAGCGCACCAATAAGAAAGATCACCATCCCAAAATGTGCGACCCACATGCCCCAAACAGGCCCGCTGATAAGCTTAAGCCGCTGCAGGCGCGCACCGGGTCCGAACGGCTTTATCCGAAACAGAAGGTCACCGATNACAGAAATGCCTAGCCAGCCGGCAAGACCTAGACCGGCTATTGCGGCCGCAGACAGGCCGTTCACAAGGCTCAGCCCGGCAAGGCTGGCGAGGCTGGCGCCGATGCAGGCTGCTGCAAGGGTGCTGCGGGCAGAGGGCATTATACCGGACCGCCAGACCAACAATGGGCCGATCGCCATACAGATAACTANCACTGACATCACAGGGGTGAAAGTGGCATCAAAATAAGGTGGGCCCACCGTAATACGCGCGCCNGTGGCCACTTCNAGCGCNAGCGGGTAAAAGGTGCCGATAAGGACAATTAATGTGGCAGCTGTCAGTAGGAAGTTATTGGCGATCAGTCCGGCTTCGCGGCTAATGAGGTGTGTCTGTGTGGGACTTACTAGCTGTGGGCCACGCCAGGCAAACAGCGCCAGCGGTATCCCGATAGCCACGAGCAGAATCCCTAAGACGAATACGCCACGTGCCGGGTCACTGGCAAAGCTGTGTACAGATGTCAGCAGTCCTGATCGCACAATAAAGGTGCCGACGAGGGATAGCGAAAACGCAATTATGGCCAGCAAGATGGTCCAGCTTTTCAGCTGCCCTGTTTTTTCAACCACTAGGCTGGAGTGCAGCAAGGCGGTTGCTGCTAGCCAGGGCATCAGCGAGGCATTTTCAACTGGGTCCCAGAACCACCAGCCGCCCCAGCCAAGCTCATAATAAGCCCACCAGCTGCCCAGCGCTATGCCCAGGGTCAGCGCACACCAGGCGGCACTTACCCATGGCCGCATCACCCTTGCCCAGTCTTTGTCGACACGTCCATCGATTAATGCTGCCACAGCAAATGCAAAAGCCATCGACAGGCCAACATAGCCCAGATACAGCATCGGTGGATGCATCGCCAGTCCGATATCCTGCAGAATGGGGTTGAGCCCGCGCCCGTCCACAGGAGCAGGATCAAGCCGCGTAAATGGGTTGGATGTAAACAGGCTGAACGCCAGAAAGGCAGTTGTCACAATACCNTGAACTGCCAACACACGCGCTTTCAACACAGCATGCATCTGTTGTTGGCCAAGGCTTAATCCCATACTGAACAGCACCAGGATTACAATCCATAACAACAAGGAGCCCTCATGGTTTCCCCANGTGCCTGAAATTTTGTAAATCAGCGGTTTTGCAGAATGGGAATGGTTGGTGACAAGCGCCACTGAAAAATCAGANCTGATAAATGACCAGACTAGTCCAGAAAAGGCAAATAGCACTGCGACACCGGCGATAAACGTAAACATATCAGCTGAGGCCATCAGCCAGGCTGCGCGCGGGGGCCTGGCTGCAAGACTGCCATAAAGAGGCAGAATTGCCTGACAGCAACTGGCGATTAGGGCCACAAACAAAGCGAAGTGAGACAGCTCAGCAATCATTTTGAACTATCTCCTTTCCAGACTCCCTGTTCTTTCAGGCTCTCAGCAACCTCACGCGGCATGTAGGTTTCATCATGCTTGGCCAGAACATTCTCCGCTCTGAATATATTGTCTTTAAACCTGCCCTGCGCAATAATGCCCTGTCCCTCGCGAAACAGATCAGGTAGCGCGCCAGTGTAGAGCACGCTCACAACAGCCGCACTATCTGTAATGGAAAAGCGGGCCTGCAAGCCGTCAATCTGAACCGATCCTTCTTCAACTAGACCGCCAATGCGTAGNTGCCTAGCCGTCATTTTCTCAGGTGTCAGCTCAGAAGGCGTTAGAAAAAGTACAATATTATCCTGGAGCGCTGACAACACCAGAAAGCCTCCACCGGACAGCAGCGCGGCTATCACAGCGAACACCGCCAGTCGTTTGGATTTGCCTGTCACTCGAGGTTAAGCCTTTATTCAGCTATGACTATCTTCAGCATGAAACCGCTCAGTCCAGTCACTCAGAAGGTTGCGTGCTGTCTGATTATTCGGCTGGAGATGATCATCATGATCATCATTTTTTGCAGTTAACTCTACTACATAACCATTTGGATCACGAAAGTAGATTGATGAAATAAATCCATGATCTGAAATACCTCTCGTTGGCACATTGTCCTTTTGACCCTTTTCAAACATCTCANGCAAATGGGCCTGTGTCACTTCCAGTGCCAGATGCAAATCATAATCATGCTGCTTGATGAACTCGAAGGGCTGATCTGGGGCTTCAAAAAAAGCAATAAAAGACCCGTCATCTAGCTGATAAAAACTATGCAGNACAGAGGTATCTCGGCCTGTTTTTGTTTCCTTGATTTCCAATGCGCCTGCTANCGTAAGGCCTAAGAATTCTTCATAAAATGCCCGCGTCTGCTCTGAATTGCGGCACCTGAAGGCGGCGTGGTGAAGTCCTTTTATCATGGTTATCCTCATGAGGTTATTTGCCTANATTTAAATAGGCAGCAATGTCTTATTTTCAACACNAAACTTACTTCTGNAGATACAAGGGAGGTTAAGCTTGTCTTCTTTGAGCTGACCGGCGCATGATAAGTTTGGCTGATAAAGAAATTGATGGGTAACAGCTTATGATTAAAATGCGTCTGCGCCGAAGCCTTTTATTTGTGCCAGCAAACCGGCCGGAGTTGTTTGACAAGGCTCTTGCAGGTCCAGCTGACATGATTTGTATAGAGCTGGAAGATGGTGTTGGGCCTGAGCAGAAAGATTTGGCACGTGAAAATATGCTGACGCTGCTGGCTAGACTGTCTGCTGANAACACAGGCAAGACAGGCACACAGGCTGAAATATTGGTGCGCGTCAACCATCCTGAAACAGCTGCTGGTCAGGATGATTTGTCAGCCTTTTTATCTTTGCAGACCCGTTCAGTCGGGCTGATGCTGCCAAAAATCAGCGCAGCAGATGAGCTGCGGTCAGTTGAACATAAATTACGGGCCCATGGTTTTGATGGCCCCTTATTTCTGCTTATTGAAACCAATCAGGGGTTAGAGGACTGTTTTGATATCCTGCGGGCGTCTTCGCTACTGAAGATGGTACTGTTTGGCGGTGTCGATTTGGCCTCTGCGCTGCGCTGCGCCCCGGACTGGCAACCANTATTATATGCCCGTCAGCGCCTTATTCATGCAGCGGCGTCTACTGGGCTTGATGTGATGGATATGCCGTATTTGCATATCGCTGATAAAGACGGGCTGCTTCATGAGGCACAGGCAGCCGTTCANATCGGTTTTACNGGCAAAGCAGCCATTCATCCTGCGCAGCTGGCCCCCATCCATCAGGCTTTCACCCCTGCAGAAGATGACATTTGTCATGCTGAAAAGGTGGTTGCGGCCTATCAGCAGGCACAGGCTGGGGTCACAGTCTTGGAAGGCCGTCTTGTAGAAAAGCCTGTNATTNACCGGATGATGCGTATTCTGGCTNTGGCGAAGGCAGCAGGCCTGCGAAGCCGATAAGCGGGACAAGCTGACTATTCCCCTGAAAACTGTGGTGGGCGCCTTTCATTGAACGCAGCCACTCCTTCGCGTCTGTCTTGTGTGCTGATGGTTCGGTTATAGGCTTCTATTTCAAAAGCTAGCCCATCAGAAAGTGACATTTGCATCCCGCGTGAAATCGCCTGTTTGGCCTGCCGCACAGCNACTGGGCCATTTGCAGCAATTTTGCGGGCTNTCTTCAGCGCAAATGTCTGCAGCTCATCTGCGGCACAGACCAGATTGACCAGCCCCCAGTCCCTTGCCTGCTGGCTTGTGAACACATCCCCGGTCAGGATAAGTTCCTTGGCCCGCCGCTCCCCAACAGCGCGGGGCAGGTTTTGTGTGCCGCCTGCGCCTGGAATAATCCCCAGCTTCACTTCTGTCTGGGCAAAGCGGGCGGTATCTGCTGCATAGATAAAATCTGCACAGGCTGCTAACTCGCATCCGCCACCATAAGCTGCCCCGTTGACAGCAGCAATGACCGGAACTGGGCAATTCATAACGGCCCGCACCATGCGCTCATAAACCAGATGTTGTGCCTGCCATGCCTGGTCGGTCATTCCATTCCGTTCTTTTAAATCCCCACCTGCGCAAAAGGCCTTGCTGCCTGTTGCGGTCAGTAAGACCACACGGCAGTCACCTGCATTCAGAGACAACTGCTCAAACAGGTCAGTAAGTTCATGGGCCATCAGCGTATTAAAGGCATTTGCNGCTTCTGGCCTGTTCATCTCAATTTTAAGAATATGCGGGTCTGGCTGGCTGGTCAGCAGNGTNNTATAGTCTGATGTTATCATATTGAAGCCCCATATAATGTTCTGGACTGATCACAGTGTCCTTGCCCACGNAGCAGAATGATGATTAAGATTTACTNCTCTTGTCAAGACAGACAGGCCAGCACAAACATAAATCACGCTGCAGAGGTGNAAAATAAAAATGGTCACAGGGTTACAAAATGAGCTGAGTGGCGTGCTGGTTGTGTCCATTGAACAGGCTGTTGCAGCGCCCTATTGCGGGCTGCTATTAGCTGATGCTGGTGCACGGGTGCTGAAAATCGAACGCCCCGAAGGCGATTTTGCTAGGGGTTATGATAAGGGTGCAGATGGGCAGAGCTCAATCTTCATCTGGTTAAACAGGGGTAANGAATCCGTATGTATTGATTTGTCTGATGCTGATGATCTTGCCCTGCTGGAGCGGATATTGGCGCGTGCTGATGTGTTGATTTCCAATTTGTCTCCGGGGGCTATGGAACGCCGTGGCCTAACCGGTGAGGTCCTGCGCAAAACTAATCCAGGCCTGATCACAGCCAGAATATCCGGTTATGGGTCAAGCGGGCCTGCGGCTAGCAAAAAAGCTTATGATTTTCTGGTACAGGGTGAAAGCGGGGTGGTCGCAGTCACCGGCACGGAACAGGNCCCCGCAAGAGTTGGCGTATCTTTGACAGATTTATCGACNGGACTGACAGCCTTTTCAGCTATTCTGAGGGCCCTTCATATGCGATATCGGACAGGCATAGGCGTTGATCTGGAAGTCACAATGTTTGATGTGATGGCTGACTGGATGAATATGGCGTTATGCGGGCATCGGTATTTTGGAGGTGCGCCAGGGCGGACTGGGCTAACACACAGTTTTGTGGCGCCTTATGGGGCTTTTCAGACAGGGGATGGTAAACAGGTTCTGCTATCCATCCAGAATGACAGGGAATGGNCAGATTTCTGTAAAGCGGTTTTAAGGCAGCCGGAANTGGGTGATGATCCGTTATACCGGCATAATACAGATCGGTACGCGAACCGGGAACAAATGACAATTATNATCAACCAGGCCTTTNNGGCCTATACCAAGGACGAGCTTTTGGGGATGCTAGAAGAGNCNCGTATNGCCTGTGCCAGCCTGAACAGCGTGGAAGAAGTCTCTGCGCACCCATTTCTGCAAAATCGGACCGTTCACATGGGTGATACCGCGATCGACATTGCTGATCTGCCTATTCGCCGTCAGGCCGGGTCTGTTGATCGTGCCCCCTTATTGGGTGAACACAGCCAGACTATCAGACAGGAATTTTCATGACATATGACCTTGACCATCAGGATATAAGGGACGGCATTGCCCGGCTCTGTCAGGATTTTGCAGGCGATTACTGGCAGGCTTGTGATAAAGATGATGCCTACCCATCAGCCTTTGTGAACAGGCTGACAGAAGAAGGCTATCTTTCAGCTCTGATCCCAGAGGCCTATGGGGGCCTTGGCCTGTCTTTGTCTGCTGGCGGGGCCATTTTAGAAGAGATTCACCGATCTGGCGGAAATGCGGCGGCTTGCCATGCGCAGATGTATACAATGGGAACAGTCTTGCGGCATGGCAGCGAGGCCCAGAAANAGAGATTTCTGCCTGGAATTGCCTCTGGAGATTTACGCCTGCAGGCATTTGGCGTAACTGAACCGGGCAGCGGCACAGATACATCTGCTCTGAAGACCACTGCCTGCAAACAGGGGGACCAGTATATAATTAATGGTCAGAAGCTATGGACCTCGCGAGCTGAACATTCAGATCTGATGATCCTTCTGGCTCGCACCAGTGATGTGCCTGAAGGCGGAAAAAAGACAGATGGTCTGTCTGTGTTTATTGTGGATATGCGCGACGTTCTGGGACAATCCTTGACCATACGGCCTGTGTCGACCATGATGAACCATTCCACCACACAATTGTTTTTTGATGATATGCCGGTGCCTTGTGAAAACTTGATTGGCGAGGAGGGAAAAGGCTTTCGCTATATCCTGACAGGCATGAATGCAGAACGGATGCTGATTGCCGCTGAATGTATCGGGGATGCTAAATGGTTTATCCAGCAGGCCCGCGATTATGGCTGTGAGCGGGAGGTATTTGGCCGGCCAATTGCCCAAAATCAGGGAATTCAGTTCCCCATTGCCCGGGCCTATTCAGCCATGCGCTCTGCTGAATTAATGCTGAATGAAGCCTTCCGGATGTATGAGGCAGGCCAGAATCCGGGCGAGGAAGCTAATCTGGCTAAACTACAGTCCGCAGATGCCTCGTGGCAGGCAGCGGAAGCCTGTATTCAGACCTTTGGCGGTTTCGGCTTTGCCACAGAATATAATATTGAGCGCAAATATCGAGAAGCTCGGTTGTATCAGGTTGCGCCCATTTCAACTAATCTTATCCTTAGCTATATTGCAGAACATGTGCTGAAGATGCCCCGGTCTTATTAAGGGGTTGTTCAAGGCTTAACCAGATTGCGGACCAGCATTATTTTTGCCAGACTGAAAGCCTGTTCGGCTCAAAAAAAGGGGGGGCTGTTATGACAAAATGCGAAAGCTATGATCTCACCGCGTGGGGTAAGCCGTTTGAAAAGGCAGTCAGGGAAACTCCTGACCTGCCAGATAAGGCTGTTTTGGTGAAGGTGACAGCAGCCGGCCTATGTCATTCTGATCTGCATATAAAAAAAGGCTTCATGGATTTAGGCGAACGCGGCAAGCTGACCTTCACCCAACGCGGGGCTCAATTGCCGCTGACTCTTGGTCACGAAATTGCTGGAACGGTCGAGGCCACAGGCGCATCTGTCACAGATGTTGAGCCAGGCCAGTCTGTTGTTGTGTTCCCGTGGATCGGGTGCCGGACCTGTCTAGCCTGTGATGAGGACAGGGAAAGTGACTGTTCGGCCATGCGCATCATTGGTATTCACCGCAATGGTGGCTTTGCCACTCATGTTGTGGTGGAGGATGAAAAATTTCTGATTGATATTGACGGGCTGGACCCAGCAATTGTTGCGCCTTACGCCTGTTCCGGTATCACGGTTTATAATGGTTTGCTAAAAGCGGGCCTAACCCGGCCTGACGAATGGCTTGCCATTTTGGGGGCAGGGGGTCTTGGGCTAAACGCCATCGCCATCGCCCGGGCGATGGGNTTTGAGAACATCATCGCTCTTGATATTGACGATGCCAAACTCGAATCTGCTGCCCAGATGGGCGCAGATAAAACCCTGAATTCAACAGGGGGTGAGGCTGTGGCAGAGACGCTGAAAGAGGCAACAGATAACAAATTATTTGCTGTTCTGGATACTTTTGGCAGCGAGCATACAGGCGCCCTGGCGGTAAGCGCACTGGCCAAGGCAGGCCGTTATGTTGTGGTTGGCCAGCATGGCGGNGATTTCAAAATGCCGCAGATCTGGCTGCCTCAGAAAGCTATGACGGTGCGCGGCAGCCATGTGGGCAATAGCGGGCATCTGCGCANACTTATTGATATGTACAGACAAGGTAAGCTGAAAGCAATTCCGGTTGAAACACGACCACTTGACCAAGTGAATGAGGCGATAGCTGAGCTTGAATCAGGCAAGGTANTAGGTCGGATTGTGTTTGAACCTACAAAAGGGGTTTGATGAGGGCGACTGGATGAAAAAATGAGTTTGAAAGGCAGNGATCACAAATGAAACAGTATCAACATTATATTAACGGCGCTTGGACAGATCCGGATAGTGGTGAATGGTTTGACACAGAAAACCCCTATACAGGTGAAGTCTGGGCCAAAATTGCCAGAGGTAATGCGGCCGATATGGACAGGGCTGTCGCTGCAGCCAAACAGGCTTTTGAAGGAGGCTGGGGGACATCTCTTCCTAGTTATCGCGGCAAGCTGCTCTGCCGTCTGGCCGATATCATTGATCGGGAGGCTGACCGGCTAGGCCGTCTTGAAGTTCAGGATAATGGAAAGCTTCTGGCAGAAATGGGTGGCCAGACGAAATATATCGGTGAATGGTATCGGTATTTTGGTGGGCTTGCAGACAAAATAGAAGGCACAGTTATTCCCACTGATAAGCCGAATATGTTCAATTTCACTCGTTATGAGCCTTTTGGTGTAGTTGGGCTGATCACGCCGTGGAACTCGCCCTTATTACTGGTGGCTTATAAACTGGCCCCGGCGCTAGCGGCAGGCAATACAGCTGTAATTAAACCCTCTGAGTTCACCTCTGCTTCAACACTTGAATTTATGGAACTGATTGCCGAGGCAGGGTTCCCTGATGGGGTGGTTAATGTGGTCACAGGTTTTGGCGCAGAAGCTGGCGGTCCGCTTGTTGACCATCCGGATGTCGCCAAAATTGCCTTTACCGGATCCGATCTCTCTGGTCAGAAAATCTATGAGAAGGGCGCAAAAAAGCTGATCCCTGTAACGCTCGAGTTAGGCGGCAAATCCCCAAACATCGTATTCGATGATGCAGATAAAGAAGCTGCGGTCATGGGCGCGATTTCTGGTATTTTCGCAGCTACAGGGCAGACCTGTATTGCCGGCTCACGCCTCTTGGTGCAGAAATCTATTCATGATGAGTTTGTTGCCCGTCTTATTGAGGTGGCTAAAACAGCTAAAATTGGTGACCCAATGTCACTAGACACACATGTTGGGCCGGTCACCACACCGCCGCAATTCAAAAAGGTGATGGACTATCTAGATATTGCCAAAGCTGAGGGTGCAAATTGTGTTTTGGGGGGCGGCGCATATACTGGTGAAGGAGCCAAAGGCAGCCAGTTTGTCGAGCCCACTATTTTCACAGGCGTATCAAACGACATGCGGATTGCTCAGGAAGAGGTATTTGGCCCAGTGCTGTCTGTTATTCCGTTTGAAGATGAGGCAGATGCGTTGCGGATTGGCAATGATATTAATTTTGGGCTGGCAGCTGGTGTCTGGACATCTGATATGGGCCGCGCGATCCGGATGTCAGAACGGCTCCGGGCAGGCACAGTTTGGGTCAACACCTATCGGGTGGTGAGCTATATGACGCCGTTTGGCGGCTATAAGCGTTCGGGGCTTGGTCGGGAAAACGGTCAGCAGGCTATTATGGCCTATCTGCAGCAGAAATCGGTCTGGATAGCTACTGAAACCAGTGCGGCTAATCCGTTTGTTATGAAATAGAACAGGCCTGTCGCATGCCATTGACCAGCACACATTGGGGTACTTATTACACTGAGGTCAGAGGGGGCGAGCTGGTTGGCATGCAGCCCTTTGGCCAGGATGCTGACCCTTCTGAAATAGGCAAAGGTCTGGTGGGCACGCTGGATGCGCCCACGCGCATAACCGCTCCTATGGTCCGCAAAGGCTGGCTTGATGGACGCAAAGGCCAGCGTGGTAGGGATAGCTTCGTTGAAGTCTCTTGGTCGGATGCGCTGTCGCTTGTTGCAGATGAGCTTTCCCGCGTAAAAGCTGAACAGGGTAATCAGGGCATTTTTGCAGGCTGTTATGGCTGGGCCAGTGCAGGCCGTTTCCATCATGCCCAAAGTCAGATTCACCGCTTTATGAATTGCATTGGCGGCTATGTGAAATCGATGAACACATACAGCTTTGCTGCAGCAGAGGTGATTATTCCCCATGTTTTGGGTGATTTCCGCGGCTTTATTTATGATCAGACCAGTTGGCAGTCGATATGTGATGACGGTGGCCTGTTTGTAGGGTTTGGCGGCCTGCCGTTGAAAAATNCCCAGATTAACCAGGGTGGCACAGGCGGGCATGTGCAAAAAGGNTTTGTTGCCAAAGCACATCGTGCCGGCGTTGAATTTATCAATATCTCACCTTTGGCTGCTGACATGCCAGATACGGTAAAGTCTGACTGGCTTGCAATACGGCCAAACACAGATACAGCCTTGATGCTCGGGCTGTGTTACACGCTTCTTGACGAGGGGTTACAGGATTCAGATTTTCTGGACCGGTATTGTACCGGCTTTGATGTTTTTGCCACGTATCTGCACGGCACAGAGGATGGCTGTACAAAATCAGCAGACTGGGCGGCAGCCATCTGCGGTCTGCCTGCTGATGATATCCGAAATCTGGCGCGCCGGATGGCCGGAACACGCACGATGATTTCACTCAGCTGGTCACTGACCCGCCAGGCGCATGGTGAACAGCCTATGTGGGCTGGTATTGTGCTGGCTGCCATGTTGGGCCAGATAGGCTTGCCTGGTGGCGGGATTGGGATCGGTTATTCTGCTGTGAACCGGGTGGGGTATGACCTGAACCGGGTATCATTTGCTTCTGTGCCGCAGGGCATAAATGCGGTGAAAGAGTTTATTCCTGTTGCTCGCATTGCCGATATGTTGCTTCAACCTGGCAGCCCGTTTGACTACAATGGCGGGTGCTACAGTTATCCTGATATTCAGCTGATTTATTGGGCAGGTGGGAATCCGTTTCATCATCATCAGGATCTGACCCGTCTCATCCAGGCCTGGCAGAAACCACAGACAGTAATCAGCCATGAATGGTGCTGGAATGCGCTGGCCCGCCACAGTGATATCGTGCTGCCTGTTACTACACCGGTTGAACGTCGCGATATTGCGATGACACCACTTGACCCATATTTGGTCTCTATGGAGCCGGCGATAGAACCTGTGGGTCAGGCCCGTGATGATTATGATATTTTTACTGCCCTCAGTGAGTTGATGGGGGTTGAGGACGCTTTCACAGAAGGTCGCACATCAGAAGACTGGCAACGCTGGCTGTATGAGGTNAGCCAGCAGAGATTATCAAAATCAGGTGTGGAATTGCCTGCTTATANATCNTTTCGNGAAGAGGGCTGGCACAAGCTTCCGCTACCGGATAAACAGAATATTATGTTTGCTGATTTCCGGCGNGACCCCGACCAATATCCCTTAAAAACCCCCTCAGGAAAGATTGAGATTTTCTCAAGCACAGTTGCCAGCTTTGCCTATGATGATTGTCTGGGCCATCCGGCTTGGTTTGCCCCACCGGAATGGTTGGGCGCTGCGGAAGATACTTATCCTTTACATCTGCTCTCAAACCAGCCCCGAACAAAACTGCACAGCCAGCTTGATCAGGGTCCCGTTGCGGCAGCTGCAAAAATTAAGGGACGCGAAGAAGTACAGATGCATAAAGATGATGCTGCTGCCAGAGGGATAGAAGAAGGCGATATTATCCGGCTGTTTAATGCACGAGGCGCGATTTATGTTGGCGTGCGGACAACAGAACAGATAAGGCATGGTGTTGTAATGGTGCCAACAGGGGCCTGGCTCGACCTGGATAAAGATGATCCCGAACTATGCAAACATGGCAATCCCAATATGCTGGCCCCTGACCGGCCTACCTCTAAACTGGCACAAGGACCGGCAGCCCANTCTTGTCTTGTGCAGGCAGAAGCTGTGGATCAGACTCGCCTGCCAGAGGTGACCGCGTTTATCCCACCAGTCATCGAAAAAGGGTGAGCACGGCGGGTGCGCGGTCTTTCAAAAGGCTTCCTCGCGGCGCCTAATCACAGCTGCTAGTGTTTCATTATAAGGTGCGCTCAGACCTACCTCGGCACTGACCACAGGGACCATTCCGTTAATAGCATCAATTTCAGATTTCCGTCTGGCTACATGATCCAAACGCAGGGATGGACTGGCATCTGGCATAACAGCCGCAAATTTGAGCGCATAGNCATCTGCATCCTCAAAGGAAAAATTGATCCCTTTTGCTGTTCCGGCCTGATAGGCTTCTCTCATACAGCCAAGCGCAATTTCGCGCCAGTCTGGATTGCTGACCAGCTCACCGATGGTACAGTCAAACACCGCACAAGGTGCGCTCAGAAAAACATTACAGATATATTTTTCCCAGATCAGCTGATGAATATCGGCAAAGCCGTTTGCATTAAAACCGGCCTCTTTCCAGACAGCCTCCAGCGTTTGTAACCGTTCGGACATGCCGCCGTTCATTTCGCCAATCCGAATTTGGCGCATTGCGTTATGATGGGCATGNCCTGGCGCTTTCATGGATGCCCCAAAGCCTTCTGCCACCCCCAGAAGAACATTCTTTGTGTCAATAAATTTAGCGATCCGCTCACCTGCACCTAGCCCGTTCTGTATTGTTAGAATGAGGCTGTCTTCACGCATATTCCGCGCCACCGCCTGTGCCGCAGCTCCCACCCCGTCAGCTTTTGTGGCAATAATATATAAATCACAGGCCGCTGCATCATCTGCATCTGTTGTAGCAGACAGGTTGGTAATGGTGCGGTTGCCACTAGCTCCTTCTAAAGTTAGTCCGTTTGATTTGATCTGCTCGATATGAGCTGCCCAGCTGTCAATGGCCCATATTTCATGGCCTGCCTCAGCTAAAACTCCTGCATACACAGATCCCATTGCTCCGGTGCCAATAATTGCGATTTTCATGGCCGCGTCCCTCTCACTGCTAGCATTGCTGATGATTATATTCAGTCTAAGCAGACAACTGCAGATGTCAAAATCTGTTCTGCTGTAACTAGCCTGCCGGATATTTAGCTTGATTTAATAGTTGGCTTTCGGTGTGATCTAATTCAGAAAAACAAGGTGATGGTGTTAAGTGGTTATGGCAGAAAGATATGATTATGTGATTGTGGGGGCTGGCTCTGCGGGCTGTGTACTGGCCAACCGTCTGTCCGAAAACCCTTCAAATAAAGTGTGTCTTCTAGAAGCGGGTCCANCTGATTGGAACCCGCTCATCCATATTCCAGCAGGGTTTGTTAAAACACTGAAAGACCCGTCTGTAAANTGGCTGTTTGAAACCGAACCCAGCTGGGGCACAAATGGCCGCTCCNTTGCTGCGCCTCGGGGTAAAACCCTTGGAGGGTCAAGTTCAATTAACGGGCTAGTTTTCAATCGCGGACAGTCAATGGATTTTGATACATGGGCCCAACGTGGCAACCAAGGTTGGGGTTATGCGGATATTCTGCCTTATTTTAAACGCTATGAGACTAGGCTGGGTAACGGATCACCTGTCTATCGGGGTAAGGCAGGTGAACAAGTAATTACTGACCTTGAATGGCGTCATCCCTTATGTGATGCTTTCATTCAGGCCGCAACTGACATGGGGATACCTCTTAATGAAGATTATAATGGCGTTATTCAAGAGGGAATTAGTTACGTGCAACGCACTTCAAAAGGACGTCTTCGTCACAGTGCGGCAAAGTCATTTTTGAACCCGGTAAAATCACGCAAAAATCTTCATATCATCACGCATGCACATACCACCTCAGTGACCATTGAAAAGGGCCGGGCCACCGGCGTGGCATTCAGTCGGGGCGGGCGCCATGGCGAACAGCGGCAGGTACTTGCCTCGTGTGAGGTGATCTTATCTGCAGGAGTTGTTGGCTCACCACATCTCCTTGAATTATCGGGTATTGGTGATTCGAATCGCCTGTCTGAGCTAGGGATTGATGTTGTACATCATCTGCCAGGTGTAGGGGAAAATCTGCGCGATCATTATGCGCCGCGTTTCACTGGCCGGGCCAAAAACACAAGCACAATTAATGAGATGACACGTGGCCCAAAGCTTCTTTGGGAAATTGTTAAATATGCTCTGGGCAAACCTTCTATTGTCGGGCTTGGTCCAACTCTTGTCTATTGTTTTTGGCATTCTGAACCTAGCATCTGCAATCATGACCTGCAGCTAACCTTTGCTCCGGCTAGCTATAAAGAAGGGGTACAGTCTGAAATTGATACAGAGCCGGGATTTACCTGTGCGGCCTGGCAACAGCGCCCTGAATCGCTTGGTTATATTCACGCTCGGTCTGCTGATCCCTATGACAGGCCGGTAATTCAGCCCAATTATCTGGATGCAGAAGAAGACAGGCGGGTTGTGCTGGCTGGCATGAAACTGGCTCGGCAGCTGATGCATTCTTCTGCTCTCGCGCCTTTCCTGGATTATGAAGTTTACCCCGGCCCACATATTCAGTCTGATGACGAGTTGCTTCAGATTGCCCGTGAACGCGGGACAACAACATATCATATGATGGGGACCTGCCGGATGGGACCCAATACTGACCCGACCGCCGTCGTGGATGATAGCCTGCGCGTTTATGGGCTTGACGGGCTGCGGGTGATCGACGCCTCTATCATGCCGACCATGTTGTCAGCTAATCTGAATGCGGGCGCGATGGTAATCGGTGAAAAGGGCTCAGATATGGTGCTGGGCAAACCGGCCCTTGAACCGCTCATTCTCCCTGCAAATGCGCAGGCAATTTAATCAAATGACAGGCGTCTTTCTGGCTGGCCTGCCACCTCTAACTGCAGCGCAAACACAGCCCCTGCTAGTGGTTGCTCCTGATGTTCCTTTGCGCTCAGTCCCTCACTGGCTGAGGTGACATATAAAGTCTTCAGATCCGGTCCGCCAAAGCAGGGGCATGTTACCTGTTTTGCAGGCAGGCTAATAGCCTTTATAAAGCGTCCATTTGGGTTATAACAGGCCACTCGGCCTGCCCCCCATTGCGCATTCCATAAATTCCCTTCTGCATCTGTCACAGCCCCGTCAGGGTTTAGCCCATCAGCGGATAAATCAGTGAACAAGCTTGGCGGGGCAACTGGCTGACCTGTGGCTGGGTCAATCTNCACCTGCATAACTCTCTGCTGCGGCGTATCACAATAGTAACCGATGCGGCCATCTGGCGAAAAGCAGGTTGCGTTGGGGATGGATACCGGACTGAATAAGGGGGTGCATCTGCCGTCTTTGACGTGATAAATGGCGCCAGCGTCTGTTTCTAGCTTGCGTCCCATCGTCCCAAACCAGATTGAATTGCCAGGGGCAACACGACTGTCATTGGCCCTTGTAATCGGATTATCTTTTTCGATCGGCAGAATGAGATCCCGTGTCCCAGTTTTCGGATTCAGCTGGTATAGACCGCTTGCTCCGGCGACAAGCAGTTGGTCTGTATCTGTCAGAAACACGGCTGACACAGGCTCCCCAAAGCCGAATGTTTTGATAAGCCCAGTTTGTGTGTCGCCTGCCAGCACTGTGTGGCCGATAATATCGCACCAGAACAGACAGCCTGTAACTGTATCAAAGACCGGGCCTTCGCCCAGTTCATTTTTTACCGGAAAGGCGACCTCCCATGCCATTTTTACATCTCCTGACCCGCAGATTGGAAAAGCCTTATATTGATTATCAGCTGTTTTTTCCTCTATGGTCAATCTGTGCCGGCCAACGCGCACGGCATCCTGGCATTCCAGATGAGCTGATAGCAGAGTACCTAAAGCGAAAACCCCATTAAGATTAAGGCAGGCAAGCATGGCAATTGACGCAATTTATCCTTCACTGAAAGACAAGACAGTTCTTATCACAGGGGGCGGCTCAGGCATTGGTGAGGCGCTAACTAGAGCCTTTATTGCACAGAGCGCAAAAGTGGGGTTTCTGGATTATGATAAAGCAGCTTCAGAAACGCTAGCAGCAGAGCTACACAGCCCAGATCTGCATTTTGAATATTGTGATTTGCGGGATATTGATGCGCTTCAGGTAGCTGTAAAGGCAGTCTCTGCTAAGATTGGCCCAATACGCATTTTGGTCAATAATGCCGCCCGTGATGATCGTCATTCTCTTGAAAGTGTAACCTCTGACTATTTTGATGAGCGGATTGCCACTAATCTGAAACACCAATTATTCGCCGCTCAGGCTGTTGCTGGTCCTATGGCGGCTGCCGGAGGTGGGTCAATTATTAATATGGGCTCTACCAGCTGGATGATCGGTCAGGGCGGGATGCCTTGCTATACAACCGCGAAATCAGCTGTTCAAGGGCTGACCCGCGGGTTGGCCCGTGACCTGGGCCCGGATAACATCCGGGTCAATGCTGTGATTCCAGGGTGGATCATGACACAACGTCAGATTGATATGTGGCTGACAGAAGAGAGTGAGAAAGAACTGATGCAGCGGCAATGCGTGAAGCGTAAACTGATTCCAGAGGATATTGCCCGTTTTGTTTTGTTCATGGCCTCTGATGAGGCAGGCGCCTGTTCCAACCAGAGCTATATTGTTGATGGCGGATGGGTCTGATGGTCGTAAAAAAGGTAGAGGCCTTTTAGACATCCACCCATTTATTTGTTTGGGCAGACCGGTCAACTGCATCCATAACCCGCTCAATTTTCAGCCCATCTGCAAAGCTTGGCCAGACCTGGCTGTTTGCTTCAATAGCGGAGAGCAGGTCATGCAACTCGCAGATTTTCACATCCATATAGCCAAGGCTGTGGCCTCCGTTTGGCAGAAAGGCGGCATAAGGCTCATGCAGTGGGCCGGTTAAGATGGTGCGGAACCCGTCTGTTGCCGGGTTATCCTGTCGTGTGAATAATTTCAGTTCATTCAACCGCTCCTGGTCGTATATAATGGTGCCCTCTGTTCCGTGCAGTTCCCAGCGTAGCCCGCACTTGCGCCCCCAGGTGACTCTGCTGGCTCCAATATGGCCTTTGACCCCATTCTCAAAATGTATAAGGGCAGCCACCATGTCGTCATTATCAACTATTTTTGTCTGGCCTGCGGTCTGACTGTCAGCACGCTCTTTATGCACTATCGTATAATCACCCACCACACGAGAAATAGAAGAGTTAGTTAGGAAATGTGCAACTGATATCACATGCGATAAGACATCGCCATTGGACCCCGTGCCAGACTGTGCACGCGACATCCGCCAGGACCAGAGCCGGTTACCATCTGCCTCGTTATCAACATCATACCGGCAGAAAAAACCAGAGACTCTTCCAATTACCCCGCTGTCAATTAGACGGCGTGCATGAGTAACTGCTGGGNTTTTTGTGTAATTATAGCCTATGATGGTTTTTCCAGCTGAACTAGCGGCAGCGTTTGCCATAGCGGTTGAATCAGCAAGCGTTGTTGACATGGGCTTTTCGCACCAGACATGCTTGCCAGCAGCAAGCGCAGCGATTGCGATCTCCGCATGCGTATCATTAGGTGTGCATACAGATACAAGATGCACCTGATCATCTTCAACAACATCACGCCAGTTATCGCTGTAACGCGAAAAACCAAGGTCTGTCGCACGCTGGCTTGCCCTNTCTGGACTGAGATCACANACAATCTCCAAACGTGGGCGAAGGCCCGTACCAAAAACTGAAGCTGATGCACTATAAGCTATGGAATGGGCTTTTCCCATAAAACCCGTGCCAATCACGCCAATGCCAATTGATTTATTTTTCACTGATGATGACATTTTGCACGCCCCCTTTTATTGATTCTTTTTTGGCATCAATAGATGATCCNNGATTAATTTCAANGTAAATTGAANTAATATTGANAAANCAGAAGGTGGAAAAATTTAGAANAGTNTTCCAATTATTAGAAAATNTTNCTNACAAATAGAACTTGCTTTCAAATTTAAAGATGTTTTTGCCATAAACTTTTAAGAATCTCGCAATTGTGTGTTTACATTTTTTACATAATGATGACTAATGGGCGCACTTAAAAAAGAGACATATTGGAGGATGATATGAAAAAGCTTATTTTTGCTCTAGCAGCTGCAGTGACCATGGTTGCTGGTGCCGCCCAAGCAGAACGTTATGTGATGGTCACGCATGGTGAGGGCAAAGACCCTTTCTGGCCTGTGGTTCAAAAAGGTGGTGAAGACGCCGCACGTCATGTGGGTGCAGATTTTGAATATATTTTTAACCCATCAGGTGACATGGGTGATATGGCAAAATCTATTACTGCTGCCGCAGCGACACAGCCAGACGGCATAGTAGTGTCTCTGCCAGACCCAGACGCACTAGGCGGAGCGATTAAAGCTGCCGTGGCTGCCGGTATTCCGGTAATCACAATGAACTCAGGTCTTGAATCATCAAAAGACGTGGGTGCCCTAATGCATGTTGGTCAGCCTGAATTTTTGGCTGGTCAGTCAGCAGGCGCACGTGCAAAAGCTGAAGGTGCAACAAAGGCTCTTTGTTTTATTCAGGAAGCGTATAACACAGCGCTGAATGACCGTTGTAATGGCTATGGGGAATCAGTGCCAACTAAGTTGGTAGATAGCTCCAATGATCCAGCCACGATCCCAACACGTGCGGCAGCCGGTCTGCAGGCTAATCCAGATGTGGATGCAGTTCTGTCAGTTGGCCCTCATGTTTGTGTTGGTGTTCAACAAGCCATTGATGAGTTAGGTATGTCTGTTCACCACTCATGCTTTGACCTTAGTCCACCGGTTATGGACATGATCAACTCAGGTAAGGTGCAGTACACAATTGACCAGCAGCAGCGTCTGCAGGGTTATATGCCTGTAATTGTTCTGCATCTGTACAACAATGGTGCAGGCCTGCTTCCGGGTGCAAATATCCCATCTGGCCCTGGCTTTGTTGACAAGTCCAACGCATCATCTGTCGCCGCTCTTGCTGGTGTAGACAGATAAACACGTAAAATAATTGTTAGAGTGGGTAGCTAATTTGGTTGCCCACTCTTTTTATATTAAGGGGGATAATCACTATGTCTGCAGCACCGCGGCAGGAATCAGACAGGCATGACGCAAAAGGCCCATTGGCGGCTCTGTTCAGCCGTCCTGAAATCGGTCCTATTGGGGTTATGTTGTTGCTGTTTGGGATGTTGGGTTATTTTTCCATTCCTGCAGGCGAATTCTCTTTAAACCCTTTTNCAGGGGAGGGCTTCAATGCGCTGGGAATCAGAAATAATCTTCGTGTAATTTCGCAGCTGGGCATAATCGCGCTTGGCGCGGGCCTTCTTATTATTGCAGGTGAATTTGATCTGTCGATCGGGTCAATGATCGGCTTTGCCGGCGCCTGTATGGCAATGATTTTGCGCTGGGGTTTTTCAGTGGTCATTCCCTACTTGTCTTTTGAAGGCGGCGTGCAAATTGAATTTTTTACCCTTATCCATCTCTCTGATGTCTCGCCTTTAGGGGCAATTGCCATCACGATGTGCTTTACCTTATTTTTTGGCTGGCTGCAGGGGTATATTGTGGTCCGCTCTGGCCTCCCGTCTTTTATTGTGACGCTAGGCGGCCTGTTTTTTCTGCGTGGCCTGACCGAGGTATCGTTACGGTCATTCAACCACCGGCCAGATCAGGTCAAGGGTGCAACCACAGTAACTGAAATTCCTGATATTAAAAATATTATTGATCTGCCTGGCCATGGCGAAATCGAACGGGAAGCAGCAAAAGCTCTGCCTGAGGCGGACCTGACAGCGATTGTGAGCGCGCTTCCTGCTGACAAAGTCGCTAGCATTACAGATCGTCTTCAATATACCTATCAGCGTATCGCTGATGCAAAAACAGATATCATGGCTGCAAGAGGTGTGAAGCCGCTTGAACGGGCGCTTGAAAATGCGATCAATTCCGGCAATGAGGGAATGGTCGCCACCATTCAGGAAAAAATTGCGACGTTTAAGGTCACGCCTGTTGTGCCGAAAACAGTAACAGACATTGACGTGGCTCGGGCCTATATCGATTCTGTTGTGACAGCCCGGCCTGTGGCGAATTTCTTTGGCGGCGATATTCTTGAACCAATCTTCAGCTGGCTGTATTATCCGATTGACTGGAACACGAATAATTTTGGCAATCAGTTTGCGCCAGGCTTGTATTCCTGTGTGATGATCTGGGTAATATTGTCTCTGCTCTGCTATATTATGCTCAGCCGCACGCAGGCTGGAAACTGGATTTACTCAACAGGCGGCAATCTCAATGCGGCAAAGGCAAATGGTGTGCCGACCAACAAGGTCAAGGTAAGCCTATTTATGTTTTCAGCCTTCTGCGCGACAATATTCGCGACCTGTCAGGTGTTTGAAGTCAATACCGCTGATGCGGCAAAGGGAAACTTAAAAGAGCTAGAGGCTATTGCGGCCGCTGTGATTGGCGGCATTGTAATGACTGGCGGTTTTGGAACGGTCCTCGGGATTATTATTGGAGCTTTTATTTTTGGGATAGCGAAAGAAGCGTTTTTCTACATACCTGGAATTGACGGGTCTTTCTACCGGGTATTTTTGGGTCTCGTGATCATCGCTTCTGCATTGCTAAATGAAAATATCCGAAAACGGATTATGGGAGCAATATAAATGAGCGCTCTGAAGCCACTTATTGAAACCACAGGACTGGTTAAAAAATTTGGTTCCTTCACTGCCCTCAACGGGGTATCACTGAAGGTTTATCCTGGCGAAGTTCATGCGTTGTTGGGTGACAATGGAGCAGGAAAATCAACCTTGATCAAAATTTTATCTGGTGTGTTTCCACCTACTGAAGGCCAAATTTCTGTTGAAGGCCAGCCAGTTAGTTTTGACTCTCCACGTAATGCGACNGATGCTGGCATTGGCACAGTTTATCAGGATTTAGCCCTAAACCCGTTGACTTCTGTCACCCGNAATTTTTTCCTGGGACGCGAGCTGACTCGTTTTAATTCNCCTTTCGGCCTNCTTAAAATGNATGAGATGCATCAGATTGCGATACNGGAAATGGCAAAAATCGGCATCAATATTGCGGATCCTGAACAGGCGGTGGGAACGATGTCGGGCGGGCAGCGCCAGACACTGGCCATTGCCCGGGCGATTTATTTTGGAGCCAAGGTTTTGATCCTTGATGAACCCACTTCTGCACTTGGCCAGAAACAGCAGATGGAAGTTCTGAAAACCATTCGCCAAGTAAAAGATCTGGGCAATATCGCTATAATCCTAATTACGCATAATGAAATTCATGCCCGTTTGATTGCTGACCGCTTTACATTCCTCAGCCTCGGTGAGGTTATTGGTGAAGGCACAGCAAAGGATCTTCAGGGAGATGATATCAAGAGGTTGATGGCAGGTGGAGCTGAAATTGGTGATCTGGCGAAAGAACTAGCTGCCACTTAAGATTTTGAAACAAAAATTGGGGGCAAAATGACCACAGTGCGAATAACAATGGCACAGGCGCTTACACGCTATATGGCCGCCCAGCAGATCAGACAGTTTGACGGTTCAGCCGCGCCAGCCTTTGCTGGGGTCTGGGCTATTTTCGGTCATGGCAATGTTGCTGGTCTGGGCGAGGCGCTTTATGCTGAAAAAGACAGACTGCCAACTTTCCGCGGCCATAATGAACAGAGCATGGCGCATGCTGCCATTTCGTATGCAAAACAAAAGAACCGCCGCCAATTGATGGCGGTAACCTCGTCTATTGGGCCAGGTGCAACCAATATGGTGACAGCTGCTGCACTCGCTCATGTAAATAGGCTGCCTGTTCTATTTCTGCCAGGTGATGTGTTTGCTGACAGACGGCCAGACCCTGTCCTGCAACAAATAGAAGATTTTACTGATGGCACAGTTTCAGCAAATGATTGTTTTAAGCCGGTGACTCGTTATTTTGACCGGATCACACGTCCTGAACAGCTGCTTAAAGCGCTGCCCAAGACCATGTCTATTTTCTGTGATCCGGCCATGACAGGTCCTGTCTGCCTGTCCTTATGTCAAGATGTGCAGGCAGAAGCCTATGAGTTCCCGGTTGTTTTTTTTACGCCGAAAATATGGGAAATTCCGCGCCCTCGCGGTGATGCTGCTATGCTGGCAGCTGCCAGTGAAAAGCTGGCGGCGGCCAATCGGCCGCTGCTGATTGCTGGTGGCGGTGTGCGCTATTCGGGGGCACAAAGCCGACTGGCCGCTTTTGCTGCCCGAACTGGCATCCCCGTGGCGATGACACAGGCAGGAAAATCTGCTCTGCCAGACAGCCATGAACAGGTAGTGGGATCGCTTGGCGTCACTGGCGCCAGCGCAGCCAATAAGCTCGCTTCCTCTGCAGATGTCATCCTGTCAGTGGGCAGCCGCCTTCAGGATTTCACAACGGGTTCAAATGCTTTATTTTCAGGCGAGATGATCAGCATTAATGTGCAGACCCATGATGCGATAAAACATGATGCTGTGGCGCTTACTGGCGATGCTGACGAAACGCTTGCTGCCCTTGATGAAGCGCTGGCAGATTTTGCTATCTGCACAGATTATGCAGATGAAATTCGCAGCCTCCAGAATGCCTGGTCAGAGGATGTGAAAGCGGTGACAGCTGCCCCTGAAACCGGTCGGCAAAACAAAAATGCTCTGCCTAGCGACAGTCAGGTCATTGGCGCAGTGAACCGGGCAGCTCCTGAAAACGCTATCGTGGTGGGGGCGGCAGGGTCGATGCCTGGTGAGCTGCATAAATTATGGCAAACTGGCCAGACAGATGGCTATCACATGGAATATGGATTTTCTTGCATGGGCTACGAGGTTGCCGCGGGCATCGGTGTGCATATGGCCTGTCCTGATCGGCCGAACTTGGTGTTTGCCGGAGACGGCTCCTATCTGATGATGAATTCTGAGCTGGCCACTGCTGTCATGATGGGCATATCCTTTACGCTAGTGATCACTGACAACCGCGGGTTTGGCTGTATCAACCGGCTGCAAGCCGCTACCGGCGGGGCGGCGTTTAATAATCTGTTTGTGGATTCAACCCACAACCAATTGCCTGATATTGACTATGCAGGGCATGCCGCATCAATGGGTGCGCAAGCGGTGAAGGTTGGTGACATAGCTGAATTGGAAGCTGAAGTCAGACGGGCGGTTAATGCAGGTGGCGTTCAGGTTGTTGTTATAGAAACCGACCCTGGCCCCTCTACAGCGGCGGGCGGGGCTTGGTGGGATGTTGTCCCGCCTGCGGTGTCTGAACGCAAGGGCATGGCATCTGTTCGCAGCGCTTATCAACAAGGGCGCGAAGGCCAGAATATGGGCCGGCAATCAAATTGATTCTGATGTTGGTTTTGGCGATGAGGGAGTCTGTTTAGTGTCAAATTTGTTGCGTAAGCCGCACAAAGGCCAATCCTGTCTGCATCAGATCACTCCTGCCGATGCTGGCTGGCGTTATGTGGGATTTGGTGTTCATGATCTGGTGTCTGGCCAGCTCCTTTCAGATGTAGGTACAGATGATGAGGTATGCCTTGTGCTGCTTAGCGGGTCAGCGCACTTTACCGCAGGGGACATAGATTTTGGCCTGATCACAGGACGGAAATCAGTTTTTGATCGCATTCCTCCTCATGCGGTTTATCTTCCACACAAGACCAGCTGGTCCGTGAGAGCAGCTGCGTCAGCAGAAATTGCTGTCTGCCGTGCCCCTGGCATGACAAAAGATCATGGCCCGCGTCTAATTACACCTGATCAGATGCCTCTGGAACAGCGGGGTAAAGGCACAAATACTCGCTTTGTCTGTAATATTCTTCCCGAAACAGAACCAGCAGACAGCTTGCTTGTGGTTGAGGTCATTACCCCTGCTGGCAACTGGTCATCTTATCCTCCGCATAAGCATGATANAGATAACCTGCCGCATGAAAGCCTTCTAGAGGAAACCTATTATCACAGGATCAACCCGCCTCAGGGTTATGTTTTGCATCGTGTTTATGATGATGACCGCACCCTTGACGAGGTGATGGCCGTGCCAGACAGNTCTGTTGTTCTGGTGCCAAAAGGGTATCATCCTGTTGGCGCACCGCATGGCTATGAAAGCTATTATCTGAATGTGATGGCCGGGCCGAAACGGGTGTGGAAATTTCATAATGATCCAGATCATGAATGGATTATCAGCGCATAAGCACAGCAAACAGATAAGAAGCGTTAAAGAGGACAAAATGAAATTACGTTTGGGCATGTCACCTATTTCATGGAGCAATGATGATCTGCCGCAGCTTGGTGGTGAGACTAGTTTGCAAACATGTCTTGTTGAAACACGTGAAGCTGGCTTTACTGGAACAGAAACGGGGGGCAAGTTCCCAAAGGATGCTGCTGCTCTATCTGCTGTTTTAGGAGCGCATGATCTGGCGCTGGTCTCAGGCTGGTATTCTGGCACACTTATTAATAATAGCCTTGAAGAGGAGCTGGAGAGCATCGCTGAACAGCTAGCTATTTTCAAACAATGTGGCGCGTCTGTGATTGTTTATGGCGAGACCTATGAAACTGTGCAGAACCGACAGGAACGNNCGCTCAGCAGCCGTCCAAAGCTCGAAGATTTTGACGTTGCTGCCTACGGACGCCGTCTGACTATGCTGGCAGAACATTGTGCAGCTGAAGGGGTGCCGTTGAGCTTCCATCACCATATGGGTACTGCCGTGGAAACAGAAGCTGAACTTGATCTGCTGATGAGCCATACCGGCGCGGCTGTAAATCTGCTTCTGGATACTGGTCATCTTGTGTTTGCCGGCGGGGATAATCTGCAGGCGATAAAAAATCATGGCCACCGGATCAATCACGTCCATACCAAAGATATCCGCGAAAATATTTTAGCAGCTGTGAATAAGGATAAGCAGAGCTTTCTGGATTGTGTTTTGGATGGGGTGTTCACGGTTCCAGGTGATGGATTGATCGCGTATGATCCCATTATGGCGGCTTTATATGAAACCGGCTATGAGGGTTGGGTGATTATTGAAGCTGAACAGGACCCGGCGAAAGCGAACCCGCTTGTCTATGCCAGAATGGGCTATAACGCATTAGAGGCATCACTAACCAAAGCTGGTTATCGGATAGATGCCTGATCTGCTTTGTATGGGGGAGCCGTTGCTGGAATTTAACCAGCAGCCAGACGGGCGTTATCTGGAAGGCTTTGGCGGGGATACATCCAATTGTGCGATTGCTGCCGCCCGTCAGGGAGCTACTGTAGGGGTTTTGGCCCAGCTTGGCACAGACAGATTTGGGCAAAAATTTCTGGACCATTGGGCAGAAGACAATATTGACATCTCAGCTGTGACATCTGTCNGCGATGCGCCTACAGGNATTTATTTTGTCACGCATTCTGGTGATGGNCATGACTTCACCTATCGGCGTAACGGCAGTGCGGCCAGTTTAATGAGCCGCTCTGACCTNGCCCGGCCTTCTGTTTCTGCGGCGCTGTCCTCCTGNCAGATNNTGCATCTCTCAGGCATCTCTCAGGCNATTTCTGAGAGCGCAGCAGATGCTTGCTTTGCCGCTATGGACACTGTGCATGCCGCAGGTGGCAAAGTCAGCTACGATCCCAATCTGCGCTTGAAATTATGGTCACTGGATAAGGCTCGCTCTGTCATCCATCAGGCGATGTCCTGCTGTGATATTGCTCTGCCAAGCCTTGATGATGCCCGTTTGCTGACCGGCCTGCACGAGGCAGGGGATATTGCAGATTTTTATCTGCAGTTAGGGGCTGAGATCGTCGCTTTGACCCTCGGCGTAGCAGGCACCCTTATCGCCACACCGGACAGGCGGGAACAGGTCCCACCCTATGTGGTTGAGGCGGTGGATGCCACAGCCGCAGGCGATACATTTGACGGCGCCTTTCTGGCGGAATATCTGACTGGAGGTGATGCTTTAACTGCGGCCCATTATGCTAATGCAGCGGCGGCTTTGTCCACCACAGGCTATGGGGCAGTTGCCCCGATGCCAACACGTGCAGAAGTTGAAGCCTTGCTTACGGCCTAGATTACAGCCCGTTCCAGCAAGGGCTGGTTTGCTGCTATCCGCTCATAAGAAAAACAGCTAAAATCTAGGCTCTGCCAAGCCCCATGCGTGATCCATTCTGATATGCCACGCCCGACTGCAGGGGATTGCTGCAGCCCATGCCCTGAAAACCCATTTGCAAAGATGAAATTGCTGACATCTGGGTGCGGGCCAAGCACCGCGTTGTGATCAAGGGTGTTAAAAGCATAATGTCCGGCCCAAGACGAGGTGACCTTTATTGCTTCAAATTGAGGAATGCGTGTGGCGATCAGCGGCCAAACATGGTCCTGCCAAATATTCTGATCTTCATCAAAATCATCAAACGCGACTGCCGAGTCAATCTGCGGCGGGCTGCCCGCCATATAATCTGCACGCCCATATTGGCGCATATGGATGCCTGACGGGTCAATTGTCAAAGGCAGGGGTCTGTCCAGCGGGCTTTCGGCAGAAAAGATCCAGGTATAGCGTTTGCGCGGCTCAACTGGCAGCTCAATTCCAGCCATACCAGCAACATCAGCGGCCCGTGGCCCAGCCGCATTCACCACGACCCCGGCTGAGATCCGTTCCCCAGTAGCAAGTGTCACGCTATCAATTTTCTGGCCACGCGCGGTGGTGGTTAGTGCAGTAATTTCATTTTGGATATACTCCACACCTGCCTTGCGGGCAGATCTGCGCCACCATTCAAACATGGTGTTGCCCTCAAAATATCCCTCATCTTTCAGATTATGGCTGCCAAGCAGAATATCATCCACATGATAAAACGGGTAATCCGCTTTGATCTCATCTGCTCTCATTAGTTTTGTGCCTGCCCCCAAGGCAGCCTGCACCGTTTGATTTGCGCGAAGCTGTTCGGCAAAGTTCTCATTATCAGCCAGATACATATAGCCAAACGAATCAAGGGTCAGGTCGGGGATCTCATCATCGCCGCCCATGTAGTGCCTGAAATTTTTCACATACTCTGCGGTGAACTGAGAAATTCGGATATTGATCTCAGTAGAAAATTGTTGGCGTACGCAGGAATTGGTGCGCGAGGTAGAGGCAAATTCATAGCTGGGGTCACGTTCAACCACTAGAATTCGCCCTTTAAAGTCAGAGTGCTGAGATAAAAACCAGGCAATGGAGGACCCAATAATCGCTCCGCCAATAATCACCACATCAAAGCTTTGTGCAGACGTTGTCGCAGGATAAAGTTGGGCTGACATTTTTTGTCCCTTATGAATACTTTAAAGCTGTGTTCAGTTTGGGTGATATTTTTGCAGAGTCAAAAAATATTTTTCGTGATTCTGGCCTGAGGCCGAATTTTATGATATCCCGCAGTGCNTCGGTGCGGGTCTTATCCAAAAGATTAACAAATATATGGCCAATCCTATTATTCTTTATCTGCGACCGTTCTTGCAATGCTGGGCTGCGCTAGCTGTGTTTCTTGTTTTCTTGACTGGGCCGGCTTTTGCCTCCTGCCAGACTGATGGTTTGAAGTTTGACCATGCTCAGCTTCGTGCGACACCCCCAAATGCGCCGGTTTCAGCTGGCTATCTTCAGATCATTAATACCACCGGTCAGACCCAAACGCTTGTTTCAGCTTCAGCACCTTTTGCGAAACGGGCTGAAATTCATGATATGAAACACGATTCAGGCGTTATGAAAATGTATGAAATTGAGAGGGGGCTTGCTGTTCCAGATAGACAAACGGTCGCGCTGATGCCAAAAGGACGTCATCTGATGTTCATGGATCTTGACCGGCAGTTAAAAGAGGATGATATTTTCTCGGTTACTCTTGAATTTGTCCCTTGTGGTCGAGTTACGTTGCCCTTTCATGTAACCAGACTACCCGGACTTGTACACACTCACGGGGAAACACACACAAAAGGCCACAAACAAAAAGACCATGACCATAAACAGCACGACCACAGTCACTGATAATAGCGCAGTATTGTGACAATACAGAACAAACGCTCAATATTATTGTGGGNACTTGGCTTTGTTTTATTGNTGGGCTTGGCCTTTTCGGTCTCAGAATATNTGGCCCGCCAATGGATGCCGCGCACCCAGACGGGGTTTGAAATTGGNGCTCCTTTTCAGCTANCTGACCACACNGGGCAGATAGTAACAGAAGAGATTTTTACCGGCCGGGCTTCTGCCGTATTTTTTGGCTTTACCCATTGCCCGGAGATTTGTCCCACAACCTTGAATGACCTAGCCAATGCCAGACAGGCACTTGCGGAGGGCAGGGAAAAGTTGCAGATTGTTTTCATCACCCTTGACCCGGAACGAGACACGGTTGAGGTGTTGAAAGATTTCATTCCTTATTTTGGCGAACAGGTCACTGGCATCACCGGTAAGCCTGAAAATGTTCTGCAGCTGGCCAGAGACTGGGGTATTTTTTGGGAACGCATTCAGACATCTGGTGGCGGCTATACTCTTGATCATACCGCCACGGTCTTCTTACTAAACGAACAGGGCCGGATGACGGGCACAATCGATATTGCCGAACCGCCTGACGTAGTTGAAGCCAAGTTGANAAAACTGGTTACCCGTNTTTAACTGTCTTCATCGCTCAGCCAAAAACGCTCAGATCAGGCCGGTGTGACCAGAAATCATATTCACGTTCAATTGCACGGGCAACGCGCAACAAAATTGCTTCTGAAAATGGCTTGCCAACCAGCTGTACAGATAAAGGCAGGCCGTTTGCATCAAACCCGATAGGAAGGCAGATAGCAGGTAGGCCGAGAAAATTTACAGGTCGCGTATTATGCCCAATACGTTGCATCAACGGGGCCGCCTCCGGATTGGCCCCGACATCACTGTCTTTTATGGTTGGCAATGCAAATGGCCAGACAGGGGCCATAAACAGATCTACTTTGTCAAACAGGTCAGGCAATGTACGTGCAATGAAATCCGCGCGGCACGCCTGCAGCCGCNGATANTTANCATCNGATGTGAAAATNCCGGTCAAAACGCGCATTAATGTCTGATCATTCAGCAATTCTGGCCGATCTAGAATTGTCTTTTTATGCACGTGTGCGGCCTCTGTGGCGATCAGCAGCACATTCAGTGGGTTTGTTGCTTCAATGCCCTCAATTACCAGATCATGGCATATCGCTCCAAGCTGTGCACAACGCTCAAAACAGCTGGCAACAGGGTCAGCCACCTCTGCTGTACTTCCAGTCAAAAAATAGCGTTCAGCAAGACCTATGCGGATACCTTCAAGCCCGTCTTCAAGTCCGTTTAGGTAATCTCGCTGTTCTTTATTAATGCTCTGATTATCTTGTGCGTCATATCCAGCTAGAACAGACAAGCATTGCGCACTGTCCCTGACGCTGCGGGACAGAGGGCCAACAGTATCGAGTGCATTTGACAGTGCAAAGACACCGGTGCGCGAGACAAGCCCCTGNGTTGGCTTCACTCCAACCAGCCCACAAGCCGCCGCTGGCAAACGGATTGANCCACCTGTATCACTGCCCAGCGCAGCAGGGACAATCCCAGCGGCAACCACCGCCCCTGACCCAGATGAGGAGCCGCCGCAGATATAGGCTGGATTCCAGGGGTTCTTGGGTGTTCCTGCATAAGCATTATGACCAGTTACCCCTAACGCATATTCTACAGAANCCAACCTTCCGCAGTCNATNGCCCCTGCAGAATCCAGCTTGTCAATAACAGTTGCGGTGCGGGATGCAGTTTGTCCTTCATAGGTTTTCGAACCTCCCTCATAAGGCCAGCCAGACCCGTCTTTGAAGGTGCGGCCATACAGCTCTTTATGCGCCAGTGGAACAGCTTTAAGCGGCAAAGTTTTTCTGGGTTGCTGCGGCTGGCTGAGCTGCGTTACCTGTTCCTGGGCAAACGCCTCATCTGTGAAGCGCACCGCATCTAGCTTGCGGCCAAGCTGGTTAAGGGCGTCTGTGACCTCTAGTACGCGTTTGCCTGTGCCATCTGGGTGGGTCTGTGCAGCGTGCTTATAAAAATCAACAGACAGATATAGGCTCATGTCCTGTCTCCTACCTGTGCATACTGCATAAAAATTTCTCTAACCGTGCGCTTATGTTGTTCATCTAGCGGATAGCTGGCCAATTGCTCCAACAATGTGCCGCTGGTCTCAAGGGCAAGGTTCACTTGTTCGTTTGATATGCCAGCCTGACGAAGCTCATCACAGATTGTCTGTTTGCGCCCATCATCTTTCTCAGCCATGCCGGGCTCCTCTTTGATGTTCCAAACTTGGTTGCGCATAACCATGTCAGGTTCTGGACGTCGCTGCAACTTTGTGTCACGCTTTCAAACATGCCACATGAACATCATGACCATCCGCACAGCCTGTTGCCGCCTGAACCAGAATTACGAGTTAAGGCACTGGAAACCATTCTGGTTGAAAAAGGACTTGTTGATCCAGAAGCCCTTCAGCTTATCATTGACACCTATCAGCATAAAATCGGCCCGCAGATTGGGGCCCGGCTCGTTGCGCGGGCCTGGGCTGATGCCCGGTTCAAGGACCGATTGTTAAATGACACGGATACGGTTTTGGATGAGGCAGAACTGGCTGGACGACAGGGTGAACATGTCGTGGTTGTTGAAAATACGGCAGATACACATAACCTTGTGGTCTGCACTTTGTGCAGCTGCTATCCCTGGCCGCTTTTGGGCATTCCGCCAGGCTGGTATAAATCAGATAATTACCGTCGGCGGGCAGTGCGCGAGCCGCGTGCAGTATTGGCTGAGTTTGGCTTGACCCTTCCAGAGACAACACGCATCAGGGTGTGGGACTCAACAGCTGAAATACGCTATCTTGTCCTGCCGCAATGCCCTGAACAGGCCACCAACCTCTCAGAAGATGAATTAGCCCAATGGGTAACCAGAGACAGTATGATTGGCGCTGGCCTGCCTATCTGCCCTGCAGACAGCAATATGCAGATAGAGGGCTGAATGGCAAGGGTAAAGCTTCCACTCTCTGCTGCGGGCAGGGTTCATGATATGGGTGGTCAGCCTGGCGGGCCTGTGCCTATAGACCCGCNAGGTCAGCCTGTTTTTGCCCAAAACTGGCAGGCCCGCGCTCTTGCCGTCACAGTTGCTGCAGGCGGGTTGGGTAAATGGACTTTGGATGAATCCCGGCATGCGCGTGAACGTCTGCCTGCAGGAGATTATATGGCCTATGGCTATTATGAAAAATGGATGGCCGGGTTGGCAACGCTTCTGGTTGAACATGGTCTGGTCACCATAGACGAGCTAGGGTCTGGTCAAGTAGCCGCTGACGGTGCACAAGGGGTTGAACAATATGACCCTGTCCCTCCAACGGCGGCACAGGTCAGGGCGGCTCTTGCCCGGGGCGGCCCATCTCGGCGACCAGACAGAACGCCTCCGCGCTATGCCTGCGGCCAGAAGGTTCAGGTGTTAAGCCCTGACAGCGCGGCACGCCAGCCTGGTGGTCATACACGTCTGCCTGCTTATGCGGCGCATCAGACAGGGGTTATCATCAGCCATCATGGCAGCCATGTGTTGCCTGACAGCAATGCCCATGGACTAGGGGAAAACCCGGAACATCTTTATGGAGTGTGTTTTTACGCGAATGAACTCTGGCCGGAACAGGTAGGCAGCAAAGATGAAGTATGTCTGGATTTATGGGAATCTTATCTTGTGGCAGTAGATGCATGATTAGACTAATGGAAGAAGATACCATACACAGCTTTTCTGCTGCGCCTGCGTTTTCTGCTGTCTGGCATGCCCAGCTTTTTGCCTTGACCACTCATTTATATGACCAGGGGCTATTTTCATGGCCACAATGGACAGCGACACTTGCCCACCACATTCAGGCTCAGAGAGATGATTTAGAAAACAATGAAGATACAGAAGACAATTATTATCAGGCTTGGATGGCAGCTTTGACCAGCTGCCTGATGGATCAAGACATTACAGATTTCAGGCAGCTTCAGCTGATGCAGGAGAGGTGGGCATCTGCCTATCTGTCCACACCGCATGGCCAGCCAGTACGCCTCCCAGAACTAAGTTAAGAACCCCCTGTTTTCAGGCGTTTTTTTAATCAAATATCTGTTTTTATGCAGACAGGACAGGTTTGTCATGCTAGGTTCTCGCCATCTGAATATATATTGAAAGGAATGAGGACATCATGGCTGAGATGATGCCCCAGAGCGCACTGGTTCCTGACAGTGACTACATCATTATTGGTGGCACAGGTGACCTGGCTCTTCGGAAAATTTTCCCGGCCCTTTTCTGGCGGTTTCTTGACGGTCAGGTAACCTCATCTTTCCGTCTGATAGCCGCTGCCCGTCAGGAAATTAGCAAGAAGGACTTTGCAGACCGGCTACGGCCTTTTTGTGAAGAGGCGCTGTACCATGCTGATACAAAAGATACTGATTTCGAGTTGTTCCTGAAGCTTGTTCATCTGGTAAAACTGGATATCCTGTCTGGCGAGGGGGCTGACAGGCTGGCCACGCTGGTCCATGAAAAAGCAAAGGCTGACCGGCCATGCATTTTTTATCTTGCGGTTGCCCCGTCTCTGTTTGGGCCTAGTTGTCAGCTATTAAAATCGGCTGGCGTCGTGCTACCGCAAAGCCGTTTGGTGGTCGAAAAACCGCTAGGTCATGATTATGCGTCTGCAGAGGCGATTGGAACAGAATTGCAGGCGGTGTTTGATGAAAAGCAGATTTACCGGATTGATCATTATCTGGGAAAAGAAACTGTTCAGAATCTTATGGCGCTGCGGTTCGCTAATGTCATTTTTGAATCTCAATGGAATAATGCCGCGATTGACCACGTTCAGATCACTGTTGCTGAAACGGTTGGAGTGGGCCAGAGGGCTTCTTATTATGATGACAGTGGGGCAATCCGGGATATGGTGCAGAATCATATTTTGCAGCTGGTCTGCCTGGTGGCAATGGAGCCGCCTTCCCATTTTGATGCAGACCAGGTGCGCGATGAAAAACTGCGAGTGCTGCGCGCGCTGCGTACCCCTGATCTGGGTGATGTCATGCGGGGACAGTATCAGGATTATGAGGCTGAGCTGGGCAAATCCTCCAATACAGAAACCTATGTTGCCCTAAAACTGGCGGTGAATAACTGGCGCTGGGCGGGGGTGCCATTCTATGTACGTACGGGTAAAAAACTGGCCACACGGGCCAGCGAAATCGTCATAACTTTTAAGAGCAAACCCCATGACATTTTTGCCAATGGTCGCAGCTCTGCTGACCAGGATGATCTGCCAAACAGATTGATCATCCGTCTTCAGCCCGCAGAAGGTGTGAAATTACAGCTGATTTCGAAAGAACCTGGTCCTGGCGGAATGCGCCTGTTTCCGGCTGAGCTGAATCTGTCTTTTGATGACACTTTTGGCGGGCGCCTGCCGGATGCCTATGAACGGCTGCTGATGGATACAGCCAGAGGCAATCAGACGCTGTTTATGCGTCATGATGAAGTGCTGGCAGCGTGGGCCTTTATTGACCCTATTTTACGCGATACAGCTGAACGGCCGCCTGCTTTATATAAAGCAGGCACATTTGGGCCTGAAGATAATTTATCAGGACAGGGGCCGTCTTTTTGGATTGATCCCCAGAGTGATTTCCGAAGTGAACAGCCGGACAGTCACAGTTAATCGGAAAGGGGCTGCCTATTCATGTCTGAACTTCATCCCAGATTAGCTGAAATTATCGACAGGATTGAGCGGCGAAGCCGTGCCACACGCGTAGCCTATCTCGACCAGATTGATGAAATGCGCAGTGATGGAGACAGCGACCGGAGGAATGTGTCCTGTTCAAATATGGCCCATGTTGCGGCGGCTGCCGGGGAAGATAAGGCCGACATTCTGGCACAGTCGGATACATTGAAACCCAATATTGCTATTGTCACAGCCTATAATGATATGCTCTCTGCCCATCAGCCCTATGAAGGCTATCCCCAGCTAATTAAGGCAGCTGCTCGTCAGGCCGGGGCAACCGCCCAGGTAGCTGGTGGGGTGCCGGCAATGTGTGATGGGGTGACACAGGGTCGACCAGGCATGGAACTATCCCTGTTCAGCCGCGATATTATTGCCCTGTCCACAGCTGTCGCGTTGTCCCATAATGTCTATGATGCGGCCCTCTGCCTTGGGGTATGTGATAAAATTGTGCCTGGCCTTGTGATGGGCGCACTGGCTTTCGGACATCTGCCGGTGATTTTCGTGCCTGCCGGGCCGATGTCATCTGGTCTGCCAAATGCAGAAAAAGCACAAATCCGCAAAGCCTTTGCCAGAGGGGAAATTGGCCGTGATGCGCTGCTGAAAGCAGAAAGTGAGGCCTATCATGGTCCAGGGACCTGTACCTTTTATGGCACGGCAAATTCAAACCAGATGCTGATGGAAGTGATGGGCCTGCATCTGCCAGGTGCAGCCTTTGTCCATCCGCATTCTGACTTGCGTCATGCGCTGACCACAGCAGCGACCCATCATGCCGCTTCCATTAGTCTGCGCTCGGTAACGCCAAGGCCAATTGGAAAATGCCTTGATGCGCGCAGCTTTGCAAATGCGATTGTGGGATTGCATGCGACTGGCGGGTCAACCAATCATACGCTTCATCTGCCGGCAATGGCCGCGGCAGCAGGAATTGATCTGCGCTGGCAGGATTTTGCTGATCTCTCTGATATTGTGCCGTTGCTAGCTCGGATCTATCCGAACGGCCAGGCAGATGTAAACCATTTTCATGCCGCTGGCGGGATGGGCTTTGTGATCAGTGAATTGCTAGCTGCTGGCCTGCTTGATGGCAGTGCAGCAACGATCTGGGGCAAAAACCTTGCTGATTATGCTGTGGAACCAAAACTGGAAAAAGACGGACTGGTTTGGTCGCCGGCAGAAAAACAAACACATGATGCCTCGGTGCTGCGCGGTGTGACTGACCCTCATGCCCCGACAGGGGGCCTGAAAATGCTCGAGGGGAATTTGGGCCGGTCTGTGATAAAGGTGTCTGCTGTCTCTGCGGACAGACATAAAATTTCTGCTCCAGCACTGGTGTTTGAAACCGAGGCACAGGTCAAACAGGCTTTTGTGGATGGACAGCTTGAAAAAGACTGTATTGTGGTGGTGCGCGGTCAGGGTCCTCAAGCCTGTGGCATGCCGGAATTACATAGCCTGACACCGTTACTGGCCACTCTTCAGGATAAGGGCTTTGCGGTTGCACTAGTCACAGATGGCCGGATGTCAGGGGCGTCAGGAACAGTGCCGGCGGCGATACATCTCTGTCCGGAAGCTGTGAAGGGCGGGCCAATTGGTAAAATCAGAGACGGAGATATACTGATACTTGATGCTATCTCCGGCATATTGACCTGTCAGGATGACCTCTCGGAACGGGATCCTTTTATCCCCAATCACCTGCCGCAGACAGGCTTTGGCCGAGGTCTTACAACCCTGTTCCGCAATCAGGCAAGTGATGCTGAACAGGGGGCAGGCCTTGCTGTGCTGACAGGCCGTCACCAGGAGACGAGCCTATGACGATCCATGATATACTTAAGCTGGGACCTGTCATGCCGGTAATAGTCATCGATTCAGCAGACAAGGCAGAACTGCTGGCAGATGCACTTCTTGCTGGTGGTATTAGGACAGCAGAAATCACCTTGCGTACCCCGGCTGCCATAAAAGCCATCGAAAAGATGGCCCGCAACTGTCCGGACATCACGGTAGGGGCCGGGACTGTTCGCACAGCTCGTGATGCGCAAATCGCTGCTGATGCAGGCAGCCGGTTTGTGGTCAGCCCCGGGACAACATCATCTATTCTTGAAGGTTGCCAAAGCGCTGGATTGCCGCTTCTGCCAGGGGCGGCAAGCGTATCTGAAATGATGGCTCTGGCTGAGCAGGGCTATTCTGTGCAGAAATTTTTTCCGGCAAATGCGGCTGGTGGGATTAGTTTTATTAAATCGCTATCCAGCCCGTTGCCTGATTTGACCTTCTGCCCGACCGGCGGCATTACAGAAATAACGGCGCCGGACTGGCTTGCTCTGCCAAATATTGTCTGTGTCGGGGGCAGCTGGATTGCCCCGCAGGCTTTAATCGAAAGCGGCGATTTTGCTAAGATTACAAATCGGGCGCGTGTCGCCGCACATCTGTAAGAGCTGGTGCTGCGATGGAGATAACTCGTGAACAAGATGAAGTGGTCGCAAAGCTGCATCAGCTTGCTGCGAAAGAGGCTAGCCTGCCCCTGCGGGACTTAATGGCTCGTGATGAGGCAAGAGATAGGCTGTTTCAGCTTGATGACCTCAGTATTGATTTAACCCGTCAACCCCTTACATCTGCCAGCCTTTCTAATCTGCTTGCCCTTGCAGAAGCATCTGGACTTGCAGAAAAAATCAAAGCAATGCTAGCAGGGCAGCCTATCAATATCAGCGAAAACAGGTCGGTGATCCATACAGAACTGCGCCATCCGGCCTTTCGCAAGACAGATGGGTTTACCGCCCTATGCCGTTTTGCAGACCAGCTGCGCGGGCAGGGCCGGTTCACGCATATCGTGAATATTGGAATCGGTGGGTCTGATCTTGGTCCAGCGATGGTCTACCGAGCGCTTGCGGCGTTTCAATCTGGTCCGCAAGTTTATTTTGTGGGCAATATTGATCCATCAGATTTAAACGATGTGCTGGCCTGCTGCCCTTCAGACAGAACGCTGTTCATTATCACCTCAAAGACTTTTTCCACAGCTGAAACCATGGCAAACGCCGCACTGGCCAGAGGCTGGCTTGAAGCGGCTGGCTGTACTGTATCTGACCATATGGCCGGAGTTACAGCTGCCCCAGCGCTGGCCATTGACTGGGGCCTGTCTGAAGATCAGATTTTTCCCTTTTCTGAGGGGGTTGGCGGGCGCTATTCGCTGTGGTCTTCAGTTGGGCTAGCAGTCATGTTGGGTATTGGCAGTGACCGGTTTATCCAGCTTCTGGACGGGGCCTATGTTATGGATCGTCATTTTGCAGATACAGATTTCAACCGTAATATTCCTGTGTTGATGGGGCTGCTGCGGGTCTGGCACCGAACTTTTTTAGGGCGCTCATCTTACGGGCTGATGCCTTATGATCAGCGCCTTAGCCGTTTGCCGGCCTGGGCTCAGCAGTTGGATATGGAAAGTAATGGCAAATCGGTCACCCGAGAGGGACATATGCTGGCTATGGGATCTGGTCCGCTAATTTGGGGTGAGCCAGGTACAAATGGCCAGCACAGTTTTTTCCAGTGGCTGCATCAGGGCACTGATATCGTGCCTGTGGATATTCTTGTTCCCCGCCAGCCAAACGGGTTAGACCAATTCACCAGCCCTACCTTGCAGGCGGCTGCAGAGGCCAGCCACAGAACGCTGGCGGTGAATGCGGTGGCCCAGGCAGAAGCATTGGCCCTTGGATCAGAAAACAAAAAACAGCCGCACCGGCATTTTGCTGGTAATCGTCCATCAGCTTTAATCAGCTGGGATCGCACAACTCCTTTTTCCCTTGGCCGCCTGCTGGCTTTATATGAACACATCACGACGGTATCCGGCTTTGTCTGGGATGTGAACAGCTTTGATCAATGGGGCGTGGAGCTTGGAAAACAAATGGCCAGTCTACTTGCCCATTCGTCAGAAAATCAGTCAGGCGCTGGGCCGCAGAAACAGTTCAGTTGGTCTGCTGGCCTGTTTTTGGCTGCACTTGACCAAAAGGAAAAGTAGGATATATATCTGGGTTGTCTTGGTGATGATTTCACTGGTTCCAGCGATTTAGGTAAAACTCTGCCAAAAGCCGGCATGCGCGTTGTTCAATATTTCGGTGTGCCGGATTGCCTGTGTCAGCGCCAGCATTCAGGAGAAAAATTCCATGGATCCAATTATTTCGGTCACAGCTTTAGATAAAACGTACCGCTCTGGCCAACGGGCCTTAAAAGGCGTCTCCCTTCAGATCAGATCAGGTGAGATTCTGGCATTATTAGGGCCAAACGGGGCGGGGAAAACAACGCTGATTTCCATGATCTGCGGGCTGACCTCGCCCAGTTCGGGGCAAATAACTGTTGGCGGTTATGATATCGTTACCGATTATCGTGCAGCTCGTTCCCTTATTGGCCTTGTGCCGCAGGAAGTGGCGCTAGAACCATTTGAAAAAGTGATCAATACAGTGAAGTTTTCACGTGGGCTATTCGGCCATCCGCCGGACGCTGCATATGTCGAGCAGATTTTACGCCAGCTGTCTTTATGGGATAAGCGCAACACTCCAATAAAAGAATTATCTGGTGGGATGAAACGACGAGTTTTGATTGCCAAAGCGCTCAGCCACCAGCCTAAAATTCTCTTTCTGGACGAACCAACAGCTGGTGTAGATGTGGAACTGCGCAAAGATATGTGGGACGTCGTGGGCAAGCTTAAAGCTTCCGGGGTGACGATTGTGCTGACCACTCATTATATCGAAGAGGCAGAAGCCATTGCTGACCGAGTGGGGGTAATAGCAGATGGCGACATTCTGCTGGTTGAAGACAAAGACAAGCTGATGGCTCAGATGGGCATTAAAGAGCTTTATATTGAGCTGCAGAAACCCATCAAAGCTATCCCGCCTGCCCTTGCCAGCTATGATTTGTGGCTTGCAGAAGATGGCGGCCGTCTAACCTATGTTTATGATACCAAGGCAGAACGAACTGGAATAACTGGGCTGCTTACAGATTTGTCTGCTGCTGGGTTGGCTTTGCGCGATCTGCGGACATCGCAGAGCTCTTTGGAAGATATTTTTGTTGATTTGGTGAAGGATTAAAAAGTTTATGAATATTCATGCAATCAAAGCTATTTATTTTTTTGAAATGGCGCGGACTTTCCGCACGCTTCTGCAATCCATAATTTCACCGGTGATATCAACAGCACTGTATTTTATCGTGTTTGGCTCGGCAATTGGTTCACGCATGGTTGCGATTGAAGGGGTCAGCTACGGGGCTTTTATTGTACCGGGACTAATTATGTTAACAGTTCTGATGCAGTCTGTCACAAATGCCTCATTCGGGATTTATTTCCCAAAATTCATCGGCACGATTTACGAGCCATTATCTGCACCTGTCTCCTATTTTGAAATTGTAGTCGGCTACGTAGGGGCAGCTGCCACCAAGTCCTTTGTGATTGGGTTGATTATTCTGGCGACTTCATTTTTGTTTGTGCCTGTGCAGATTGCGCATCCCTTTTGGATGCTGGGTTTTTTGCTGCTGACCTGCCTATCCTTTAGCCTATTAGGATTCATTATCGGCATATGGGCGCGTAATTTTGAACAGCTGAATTTGGTGCCGTCTCTGATTATTACCCCGCTTGTATTTCTAGGGGGTAGTTTTTATTCCATCTCTATGCTGCCGCCTTTCTGGCAGACAGCCACTCTATTTAATCCGATTGTATATCTGGTTTCTGGTTTCCGATGGTCTTTTTTTGATACAGCAGATGTAGCAGTTAGCTACAGCCTAGCTGCCATTTTTGTCTTTTCGGTCCTTTGCGTCAGCGTAATTAGCTGGATTTTTAAAACTGGCTATCGCCTAAAAAATTAGACTTTTACTGCTAAACCTCAAGAGAAGGCTGCTGACTGTGTTTTGAAAACGCAGAGTGATTTTAAAGCGGGCCAGTCATTAATCAGTATGGTTAAATATAGTCTCACTAAGTCTTAGTTTTCAAAAAGGCTTCACTAGATCAATTTTGAAGCATTTGTCCATGGCAACTTTAAGGTCTACGACTTCTGATAAATGTGCAGTGTTCCAAGGACTAAATTCCAGTAATCACGTTCCTTGGACCGGGCGTACTGATTGTCTTTGGCGCTCAGGTTTAGGTTTTGTTTTAAGGGGGGGGTAAAAGAGGGTACCCTGCGGCTCCTGGGCCATAATCCCTCGATAGGTGCTTCAAAAGAACTCACCAAGAACCCAGGTACTGTCAGCTCGCTGTGGCAAGTGATTTCTTGGGGTCGTAGAACGGGATCGGCACGACAGTGCACGCGCGCGTTTCGCTCAANTTATCTACCTGTAGTACCCTGCCTGATGCCGTGTGGTCGATGCTGAGCATCGCAAGAGCGATGTTTTTCTGCANTCTTGGAGAATAGATCGCTGACGTGACCGTGCCAACTTTTACGCCCTCTTTAAGGACAGGCCAAAAGAAGTCATTGGAGCCCACAAAGGGAGCGCCGTCAATTTCCAGGCCAACAAGCTGTTGCGACACCCCTCTCTCCTTGATCAAGGTTAAGGCCGCCTTGCTGATAAAATCGGCTTCCATATCCAGATCGACAAGACGTCCCATGCCCATCTCATAGGGGTTGTTCGCAAGGGTCATGTCAGCGTGGTAGGATAACATGCCAGCCTCGATCCTACGAATGCTTGACGTATGACCGGGCTTCAGGCCCAGAGGCCCACCCACGGCCATCAGATGCTCCCAAAGCTTTTCACCTTGNGTTCCGTCGCGCAGGAAAATCTCGTAACCAAGTTCGCTCGACCATCCGGTCCGTGAAATNATCAAAGGTACGCCGTCCCAGTCAAATTCCATGAACCGATAGTATTTGAGTTCTGTGGGGGCATCGCCAAATGCTGCGCGCAGGACGTCGCGGGATTTCGGGCCTTGCAGTTGCAACGGTGACACGTCTGGTTCAGAAATGTCCACATCCATTCCAGAATTCACTGCAACGCCGCGTGCCCAAAGCAGCACATCACTGTCCGCAATGGACAGCCAGAAGTGATCCTCTGCTAGTTTCAAGAGGATCGGATCGTTGATGATCCCGCCGTCCTGATCCGTGATAAGCACATATTTGCATTGTCCAACCTGGCATTTGGACAGGTCACGGCAGCAAAGGAACTGGGTGAATTTTGCCGCGTCTGGGCCCTTGATTTGAACCTGACGCTCGACAGAGACGTCGCACAGGATCGCGTCATTAACCAGATACCAGAAATTCTGCCTCGGGTCGCCAAAATCGCGGGGGATGTACATATGGTTGTAGACGGAAAATCCTTTGGCCCCCCAACGCAAGGCTGCGTCAGAATAGGGTGATTTTCGCACCTGCGTGCCAAAGCTGAATTGGGCAAAGTTAAGTTCTTGAGACATGACGAGAAACCAGTTTTAAATGATGGGGGGGATGCTTTTCGGGCGGACCAGATCGCGAAGTTCGTTTTTGCGAATTTTCCCAGTGGTGGTCTTTGGCAGCTCGCCAAAAATCACTTTCTTGGGGCGTTGGTATCTGGCAAGGCGTGTCTTGGCGTGGGCTATAAGCTCATCCTCAGTAGCCTTGCCGGAGAGCTCAACAAAGGCGCAAGGCACTTCGCCCCATTTCTCGTCTGGCATTGCTACGACGGCACAAAGGCTGACAGCAGGATGTGAATACAGCGCTTTTTCTACCTCAATGGAGGAGATGTTTTCCCCTCCTGAGATGATGATATCCTTAGAGCGATCGCGGATTTCGATGTAGCCATCAGAGTGTTGCACTGCGAGGTCGCCGGACCAGAACCAACCATCCTTAAAGGCCTTGGCGGTCTCGCCGGGTGATTTGAGATAGCCTTTCATGACGATATTACCGCGAAACACAATTTCACCCAGTGTCTTCCCATCCCATGGAACTTGCTCGCCGGTATCGGGGTTCAGAACCAGAACGTCTTCCTGCAATTCATAGGCTACCCCTTGGCGCGCCTTCAGTGTCGCCCGGTCCTCAGAAGGTAGTGCGGCCCAACTCGGTTTTTCCGCGCAAACCACCGCGGGGCCATATACCTCTGTCAGGCCGTAGACATGGGTGATGGAGATGCCCATTGCCTCCATTCCGGCAATTACGCTAGCAGGGGGTGGGGCGGCGGCGGTCATCATCTTGATCTTTTGCGGAAAGCTGCGTTTTTCCTCTGCGTCCAATATCATTGACATTATGATCGGCGCACCGCACAGATGGGTAACGCCATGATCAGCGAAGGCGTTGTAAATCGCGTTGACTTGCGGCGCACGCAGAAACACATGAGTTCCAGCGAGCATAGTGATGGTCCAGGGAAAACACCAGCCGTTACAGTGAAATAGTGGCAACGTCCAAAGGTAGACCGGGTGATGCGGCATTTCCCAGGTGATAACGTTGTTGACTGCATTAGTCCAGGCACCGCGATGAGAATAGACAACTCCCTTGGGCCGCCCTGTGGTGCCAGAGGTGTAGTTCAGAGCAAGCGCATCCCATTCGTTATCAGGCAGAGAATAAGTGAAATTTGGATCGCCTTCCGCCAGCAGCGCATTATAGGTAAGCGCGCCGATTTTCTTTCCGCCAAGACCTTCGCTGTCTTCGATGTCGATGACCAACAGACCACGGCCTGATTGGGTGACGGCCTCAGCGGCCAGTTCGGAAAATTCGGTATCTACCAGCAAAACCCNGGCGTTGCCGTGATCCAGAATGTAGGCGATCGTGCTNGCATCCAACCGCGTATTATTAGCATTTAGGACCGCGCCCAGCATTGGCACAGCCAGCGCGCATTCGAGTGCCTCAGGGATGTTCGGTGCGATCAAAGCGACGGTATCGCCCTTTCCAATGCCGCGTTGAGCTAGGGCAGAGGCCAGCCGCTTGCAACGTTCTGCAACCTCGCCCCAGTTGCGCTGGATGCGACCATGGATTTGCGCCGGTAGCTCTGGATGCACGCGCTCTACGCGTTTGAGAATTGAAACCGGAGACAGAGCCGAATGGTTTGCTGCATTTTGGGCAAGCTCTGGCCCCTCATAGATCATTCCCCGGTCCAATCCGGCATTGGTTCTTTGCGGGTGAAGGCTCCAATACCAGCCTCGGCATCCTTAGCCATCATGTTTTCTGCCATAGTGCGACCGGCAAAGGTGTAGGCCTCTTCCAAAGGCATCTCAACCTGTTCATAAAACGCTCGCTTGCCAATTTTGACGGCAAAGGGCGACTTGTTGGCAATGATGCGTGCCATATCCATGGAAGCTGTTTCCAACTCTGATAAAGGGACTACACGGTTGACTAACCCGATTTCGGCAACGCGGCTTGCGGGCAGGAATTCTCCTAACAACAGCATTTCCATGGCCTGCTTGCGTGGCACATTGCGAGACAGCGCGACCATAGGGGTTGAGCAAAAGAGCCCGATATTCACACCTGATGTGGCAAAGGTCGCATCATAAGCGGCCACAGCCAGGTCACAGGAAGCTACAAGCTGGCAGCCCGCCGCCGTGGTGATGCCCTTGACCTCGGCGATTACAGGTTGGGGCAATCGCACTATCCGAAGCATCATTGCGGAGCATTTAGCAAACAGGTCTTGGAAATACCGAAAGCCGCCGTCAGCATCTGCCCGCCGTGCCGACATTTCCTTGAGGTTATGACCAGCACAAAAGTGGTTCCCGCTGCTGCGCAGGATTACTGCCATGACACTGCGGTCTTCTGCGATTTGGTCAAATGTGTCTGAAAGAGCGCGCAGCATCTCTTCGGACAAGGCATTAATCGACTTTGGCGCGTTCAGTGTCAGAACAGCAACGCTATCGGTGTCGCTCCGTAGTAACAGATCATCGTTTTTCATTNCGCTCTCATAAGCCATTGAGTGGAACCTTCAGCATGGGTCTGCCGTTCTCGTTANACGAGATTTCAGTTGNCCGCGTATTCAATTGCAGAGACGGAATAATNACTTCAAAACTAATTATGATTTTAATANTGTTTTTAAGNTTATCCAATTTNAATTCCTTCAATGTGTTCATGATTGGGTCACNCGACTTTGCCCCGAGGTCCGTGAAGTCGTCAAATNGCTAGGTCAAGACGGGGCTTCCAGAANGGGCGGAACAACTCGATCTTNGGACAACGGTTCATCACTACTTTCAGGCCTGCTTCTTCGGCCAGCTTCGCTGCNCGGTCATCATAAACGCCAATTTGGCCCCAAAGCACCGTGGCGCCGATTTCAATGGCCTTCTCAGTAATNTCATATAACTCCTCTTTTGGGCGGAACACCTCGACCATATCCACAGGCCGNTTAATCTCTTCCAGAGAATGAAAGACACGTATGCCGCGAATTTCGGTCAGCTTTGGATTTGGGTTTACCGGGATCATGTCATATCCGGTTTCATACAGCACACGTAGCACGCCATAGCTAAACTTGGTCTTGTCGCCACTGGCGCCCACCATCGCAATGGTTTTGACTGAACGCAGGATGTCCGACAGATAGTCGGGTGCGTAATCATAGAGGTGATTGATGTCAGCTTCGGGCATTTAAGCCTCCTTGGGGGTCGCGATGTCCGCCTTAAGCTCATGTGGCTCTAGCGGATCAAGGAAAGGGTTACGATAAAGTTCGTTGTGGCTTTCGACGCCGATTTCCAATCTGCAATCGCTTACTGCGCGGGCCACACACAGCAGAACATAGCCATTGTTGATCTGGCGATTATTCAATGCCACTTGTCTCCGTTGATCCACCTCGCCAGCGATCAGTTTTGCCGCGCAGGTTATGCAGCCGCCGTATTTGCAGCCATAGGGAAGGTCGACACCTTGTTCGCGCAAAGCGTCCAGCAACGGACGCCGGGGATCAACTTGATAGGTTGCATCATCGCGGTTGGCGATTGTGATTGTTCGCATCTCGTTCACAGCCATATATCGCTTGTGCAATCGCCACCGGGATAGCGCGTTTCATGGCAGCGGCTGGGGCCATTTGGTTCCTGACCGAAATCAACAACGAAATCTTTGTTGATATTCATGCCGCCGTTTTTGACATCACAGTCGATCATCAGCATGACACCGCCCTGTGTACGAATTTCTGGGTAGAATTGGTTGTCCCAGGTTGAAAACAACGAGGTCGTGACATAAAGCCGTTTGCCATCAAGCGAGAGCTGAAACATTTGCGGGCCGCCCGCCACTTTGACACCGTTGATCTCGGGCGCTTTGCCCAGAAGCCCGCCCATCCAGACCTGCCCGGTTAGTACCGGGTTGTGCGGATCAGAGACGTCGTATTGGCGCATATCACCGTGCAGCCAGTTGTTAAGGTAGAGGTATTTGTCGTCCATCGACACAAGGATGGCCGACATCACGCCGGGCACAGGAATGGGCCATTCGGAATGTGGTTCATTCTCTACATCAATGATTTTTTCCCATTCCCAATTCCCTGCTTTGGACTTCCAAAAGTGGATGACATTGGAGCTAAGCGCTGCACCGCAGAACCCATGCGTACTGTCTGGGTCATGCAGAAACTTTACTTCCAACGGGATCAAGCCGTCTTCGCCAAGATACATCGTGTCGACTGGCACTTTTTTCTCAAAATCCCAGATGTGTAGGCGGCGACCATATTTCAGGTGGCCCACTTCCTCCAGATCAAATCCAGGCATAAATGTGTTCGGTGCGGCCCATTCAGAACTGACCATCACGTTATGGCGTGGTTGGTACCAAAAGTCATAACCAAAGGGGATGTCGCCCATTGAGTTTTCCCAACGGCCAACGATCTCAAATTCCTTGTTCAGATGCAGATAGCCACCGGGCGCTTCGCCCTTTGCGTCACCTAGGAAGGAAATGATGATTTCAGAGCCCAGACAATGCACAGTGTGTGGGCCGCTCAGATTGGTTTTAGACTTGATCTCGGCCCCGTCAATCACCTTGTGCAGGCGCGGTGCAAATGGGTCTGCAGCTGTGTCGATAATATGGATGTTGTTAGACCGCACGCCTGGCACAAGCAGGTATTTACGGCTCATATCCGCGTCGTTGTGGCAGGAAGAACAGGCATTCCAGCCCATGTGATGCAATTCATCCCCGATGCCGGGCATTTCTAAGCGATGGATGACTTGGCTGTAGGTTGGGCTCTCTGGATCCGCATCAACTGTCGCCAAATAGTCTGGCTTTTGGATGCCGGTCCCTGTGTAGATGGCGATTGTATATAACAGTTTCTCACGCGGTGCTCTGATCGCCTCTGCGGGGCTTGCATAGCCCGGGCCACAACACGCTCCGTCCATCTTCACATTTCTCCCTTGCGCTCATTTTTTAATTATCATAAACTGATAAAAAGATTATCGCAAGGTAAAAATATGCATCTGGAACGCCTGACTTTTATCCTCGAAGTTGTTGGACAAAAGGGCGAGGCCACAGTGGCCGAGATTTGCGCCCATTCAGACTTGCCCAAACCTTCTGCTTACAGGTTAGTTCAGGATCTTGTTAGTGTCGGTCTTCTGGAACCTGTGACCCGTGGGACGTTCTCTATTGGCTCACGCCTAAANCGGATNACCCAAAGTGATCATTCTGATCGCGCCCTGCTTGAGGTGATTGCACCTGCGCTCAAGAAAGCCGCAACACAGNATGGCGCCGCATTTTTCCTGTCTCGGTTGCGCGGAAAATCTGTTGAAATTATCCATGTAGAAACTCCTGACACCGGGGTTTCTTATCTCCATCCCGGCTTGGGGAAACGCCCATTGCATGCCTGCTCTTGCTCCAAGGCCGTTGCTGCGTTTTTGCCTGAATTGCTNCTAACTAGCGATATGGAGGGCCGACTGCGCGCCTACACAGAATTCACGCTGACAAATGTGAATGATTTGGAAGCCGAATTCGAAACAATCCGCAAGCGTGGTTTTGCAGAATGCGTCGAAGAGATTGAACGCGGCCTGTGTTCCGTCGCAGCGCCCCTTGCGCCTAGCGGGCCTGGTGCTGCAATGTCCATCGGTGCTGCCGGATCGGTACGGGTCTTCACGCCAGCGTTCCGCGATAAACTTGGAACCCGGATTGCCCGAATTGCGCANGATGTATCGGCAAATTTGGGCTGGGANGTTNCAGCAGACGCCAAACTGTCAGGTTAATTTTAAGGTGAACTTCCAAATGTGAGNCTNTTCAAAATCTGGCTNGATNTGACCTTTTCTNCACATAAANANAATTGTAACNTNGGGCGCTNGANAGTTTTGCANTATTCGGAAGAGTNGGGCTCAAAACTGTNATCACCTGCAATTTNTATTCACTACAGTCAAGAATTNCCGCAGACAATTTGTAAAACATCNCAAANGGCNTGTCTTTCGGNCTGCTATGCATGTTGTTCAATTTTATATTATGCAAATGATGTNGTTGCCGAACCGCCCAACTCGCCTTAATCTAA
>PADU01000007.1:70064-70280 GCA_002700485.1 SAR116 cluster bacterium
ATGGATGGGAATGAGATTACACTGGATAAAATATACGCTTCTGACTTGCGTGACGTGGCGCTTCAAGACAAGTATGACCTGAATAAATCGACGGTGTTTGTTAGCGGCACACAGGCACTGGTGCGTTTATGTCTCTTGCAGGCTGAAAAGGATCGCAAAGCTGGTTTGAATACAGCCGGTTACGTGACCGGTTATAGGGGCTCGCCGCTAGGCGGT
>PADU01000045.1 GCA_002700485.1 SAR116 cluster bacterium
TTTAGCAACCTCAACGGCGTTCTGTGATTGAGCTTCAATCAGGATACCACCTCGAAAGTCGATACCCAGATTCAGCCCTTTGCCAAAAAAAAGTCCCATCGAAACAAGCACTAACATTGCAGAAAAGGCAGCTGTAAGCCGCATTTGACGTAGAAAATTAAAAGCTGAATTATCGGGGACAAGTTTTAATCTAAACATCCTTTATTTCCTGTCTACAACACTAGCCCTTTAGGCTTTTTTGCATCTGTCCAGAGGACGATAAATAAGCGTGTAACCATAATCGCCGTGAACATGGAAGTCAGAATTCCAAGGGATAAGGTCACAGCAAATCCTTTGATAGGGCCTGTTCCAAAAATAAAGAGGAACAGAGCCGCAAACAAAGTGGTAAGGTTTGAGTCAATGATTGTTGAAATTGCCCGCTTATAACCTGCTTCAATAGCAGCTCTGACCTTTCGTCCAGCTCTGAGTTCTTCGCGCACACGCTCAAAAATCAGAACATTTGAATCAACAGCCATCCCCATCGTAAGCACAATACCGGCAATACCAGGCAGTGTAAGCGTAGCCTGCAATGCACTTAGAGCGCCTAAAATCAAAATGATATTTACAAACAATGCCCCAACAGCAAAGATGCCAAAAAGGCCATAGCTTGCGACCATGTAAATTATGACTAGTATCATGCCAACTACAGCTGCAATCTGGCCAGCCGCAATAGAATCAGCTCCCAGGCCCGGGCCAACAGAACGCTCCTCGAGTACTATAAGTGGGGCTGGAAGCGCCCCAGCACGTAAGATCAATGACAGCTCTTGTGTTTCCTCAACAGTAAATGTTCCCGTTATCTGGCCATTAGTAAAAATCTGTGCCTGAATAACAGGTGCGGAAACCACTTTACCATCAAGAATGATAGCAAAAGGCCTGCCTATATTTTCAGCCGTAACCCGGCCAAATTTGCGCCCACCAGCAGCATTTAACTGAAAATTCACCGAGGGGCGGCCATTCTGATCAAAGGCTGCGCTGGCGTTTTCCAACATTTCGCCGCTAACCATGACGCGCTTCTCAACTATATAATCAGGCTCGCCCTTATTCACGCTTTCAAGAAGCTGGCTGCCTGGCGGTACACGTCCTGTGCGCTTTGCTTCATCGGCGGTAGTGCGTGTATCAACCAACTGAAAAGTTAGGCGGGCGGTTTGCCCCAACAGGCGCTTGATCCGCTCGGGATCATCGATCCCTGGCAGCTGTATTAAAACCCTGTCCCGACCCTGGCGTTGAATAACTGGCTCTTTGGTTCCATCAGGATCAAGACGACGTCGGATAATCTCAATCGCCTGTTCAACAGTGTTGTCAGCCATCAGCTGCAAGCCAGCTTCAGAAAAGCTAACATTATATTTTAGATCTTTATTAACAACTTGGAACTCGCGCCCCAATTCATTGAAAATGTTTTGAAGAGTTGTTTCATTTTCTGTTTTACGAAGCGTGAATGTTACCGCTTTAGGTGAGGCCTTTAACCCTTTGAAGCGGATTTTTTCATCTCTGAAAGACAGACGCAATTGTTCAGCAATCCCCTCAAGACGCTCTTCGCGGACAGCAGGAAGATCTGCACGAAGCAGAAGGTGTGAACCCCCTTGCAAATCAAGACCCAGATTAATCGCTTCACCCGGCAAAAAGCGCATCAATCCTGCACTGGACTGGTCACCACGGCTTCCATTCAACAGGTTTGGCACAGCATAAGCACAGCCAAGCAAGATAACAAACAAAACAAGTGTTTTTTTCCAACCTTCAAACTGTAGCATGGAGAACCTGTTCTTCACCGTTGATCTGAAAATGAAGCGATATAACTGTCAAGCAGAAGCTCCCATCTTTGGGGAATTCCAAGATTAAGGAACAGCCTTCCTTCAATTATTTCTTTTTGCCAAATAATGCGCCTAGCCCTTGTTTCGGGGCGTCTTCTTTTGCCTTAGCTGCTTTCGAAGAATCTTTTTTGTCCCGCAGGTCAGCGATCATTGTACGCATAACACTTACCTTTATATCCTTAGCGATTTCAACTTCAACTGTTTCCTGCCCTTCAACAGATTTTGAGACAGTGCCCAAGAGACCGCCAGAAGTGACAATCTTGTCACCGCGCTTCACATTATTCACCATTTCACGATGTTCTTTTGCACGTTTCTGCTGAGGTCGTATCAGGAAGAAATAAAAAACAACAAAGATAAGTAAAAAGGGCAGCAGTGACGATAATCCTCCGGCACCACCGGATGCCTGTGCAAAGGCTGGGCTGATAATCATATTTTTCTCCTAAGCTATGACGTGCGTTGCACTATCATATCGACTGATTTAACAGCACAGGATGACCTTGCTCCCAGCTGTAAAATTACCGCTGAATCATACCTGTTTGTCTTGCAGGCGGCAACAGCAAAACAGGTCAATTTCAGTTATATGATTGATTGCGTCTTATGGATAAGGTCTTGTATATTAGCAGAATATTTTGGCCTAATTTTTATGGATTGTGTGGACAGGTAGCATGAGCACAGATGAGACACATACAGCCCTTCTGACCCGTATTGCAGATGCATTGGAAAGACTGGCCCCTCCCGCCCCAAAAAAGACTGATCTTACCCGACATAAAGGCTATATCTGGGAGACAGAAAAACAGGCTTTTCGTCCTGTAGATGAGATTAACAGGCTGCCTCTTGACAGCTTACAAGGCATTGATCAGCAAAAAGCACTTCTGCTTGAAAACACGAGAAAATTTGCTGAAGGCCTGCGGGCAAATAATGCTCTGTTATGGGGCGCGCGAGGTACAGGAAAGTCATCTGTGCTGAAAGCGGTTCATGGCCATTTATTGGAACAGGGACATAATCTTGGTCTAGTCGAGATACAGCGTGAAGATTTGAATGATCTGCCAGATGTAATGAGTCTTCTGGCACAGACAAATCGCCCCTTTATCATCTTCTGTGATGATTTGGCGTTCGAACAGGATGATATTTCTTACAAATCACTCAAAGCTGTGCTTGAAGGCGGCCTGTCAGGTCGGCCTTCAAATATTGTGTTTTACGCAACCTCTAATCGTCGCCATCTCATGCCCCGACAAATGATTGAAAATGAAAGAGGAACAGCAATTAACCCATCAGAGGCCGCAGAAGAGAAAATCTCTTTATCTGACCGTTTTGGCTTATGGATTGGCTTTCATTCTGTCGATCAGGACACCTATCTAGCGATGATAAAGTGGTATGTCAGCTATTATAATATCCCTGTTGACTTTGAAGACATCCGACCAGATGCTTTAGCCTGGGCAATGGGACGCGGTAACCGTTCGGGTCGCACAGCGTTTCAATATATCCTAAATCTAGCCATGCAACATCAGATCAAATTGTGACCCTTAAAAATTAAGAAATGAGTTCGCGCGGATTAATCGGAGTTCGGCTTTTGCGAATTTCAAAATGAAGCTGCGGTGTGTCAACATAACCCGTTGTTCCTACCTGCCCTATAACCGTACCGTCACTGAGCACGTCTCCTTCTTTGACAGACAACACGTCCAGATGTGCATAAGCGGTTATATAACCTCCTTCATGCTTCACCAAAACGAGTGTACCAAACCGTTTCAACTCGGTGCCGACAAAAGCAACTGTCCCGGGAGCAGATGTCGTGACCAAAGTTCCAAAGGGAGCGCTTATTTTCACCCCATCATGATGCACCCCGCGTTCTACAGGACCAAACTCTGTCGTCACTTCTCCCTCAAGAGGCCAAGTAAAGCCGGACTTACCAAGCGATGGCGCAACAAATGTCTTTACTGGCTGCTTTTTGGANTGCAAAACGGGCGCAGAAGAAGGTGCTGCGGTAGTGGTCGTTGTTACTTTATCAGGGACCAGCCCGTCAATCTGAAGCACTGATAAATCAAGTGTTTCCGGCAACAGCAGAACCTGCCCAACGGTCAACGCATATGGCTCTGATAACTGATTTAACCGNGNAAGCTCAAACTGGCTGACCGCATATCGTTGAGACAAGCTGAACAGTGNATCTGCAATCTTNACAACATGCGTCTTTGATGGCTTTACACGCAAAACCTGACCAGAATAAAGGTTATAAGGAGCGACAAGGTCATTATCCCTGATAATAGATTGTGGCGTAACCTGATATCTTGTAGCAATGCGATATAGATTATCACCATCTTGTACAACTACTGTTCCAGATACAGGTATGGTCTGTCTGGCTTCACGAAGAGGTGCATTCTCGACATTTGCAGGTGTGTCACTTTTAAGTGTAAGAACGTTCTTGGCCCCTACCAAACTTGGAGACTGGCAACCGGCAACAATACNGCCCAACAGCACAAANGCGGCTGCTTTGATAAAATCTGCATGGATNTGCATCGTCATATGTTTGACTTCCCGCTGCTACCTNTCTGTTCCATCNACCATAGGAACAAACCTGACGGGCATAAGGCACTCCGTCTCAATCCCATTTTCTTTTCGTTTTACACGAAACAATTCTTCCTGACCAGATGGGCCTACAGGTGCAACAAGGATCCCGTCAACCTTTAACTGGTCTAGAAGAAAAGTNGGGANTTTTTCTGTCTGACAGGTGATGATGATACGGTCAAAAGGAGCNGCTTCGGGCCAACCTTTATTACCATCAGCATGACGGTAAATTATGTTTGATAATTGCAACTGTTTACATCTAGCTTCAGCTTGAACTAACAAGGGACGAAGTCGTTCCATTGTGTAAACGCGCCTGACAAGATAGGCCAAAATCGCGGCCTGGTACCCGCTTCCGGTCCCGATTTCCAGAACGCTGTGGCGTTTGTTTAACTCCAGACATTCAGTCATTTTGGCGACAATATATGGCTGACTTATAGTCTGCCCATTACCAATGGGCAATGAAGCATTTTCATAAGCATGCGCTTTGAGATGTTCAGGGACAAATTTTTCTCGGGGTGTCTGTTCAATAGCTGACAATATCTTTGCGTTCATTACCGCCTGCGCGCGTAAGGTCATGACCAATTTGGCTTTTTGAGGCAGAAATTCGTCTGTCTGTGCTGTCACCATTACGCCAGTTCAAAAATCTTTCTCAGGAAATTTGGCCAGAAGTTTGAGGTCAGTCGCGTTCATATGTAATGGCGTGAAGGTAACAAATCCTTCATTCAACCACCATCTGTCAGAACCCTGATTAACTTTTTCACGCATCACAAGTGGCCCAATCCGGTATGTGTTAGGTGTATGCCCGGGCATTATTTCATCAGAAAACTTATGCTCATCCAAGGTTGCTCTTTTAATGCCTTTTACCGGCCCTAAGCGGGCTTCAGGAAAATTGATATTCAGAACGGTGCGCGGTGGTATCTGTATGTCTAATGCGGCAGCCAGCACTTGCGGACCAACTGACTTCACAGGTGTAAAATCAATCTGGCCCTGAAAGAATCTTTGTGAGAGAGCAACAGCTGGCACATCAACAATTGCCGCCTCCATTGCCGCACCAATTGTGCCTGAATAACCCACATCATCTGCAACATTCATCCCATGATTAATACCTGACAAAACCAGATCAGGCTTTTGATCGGCGTAAAGCAGGTTGAGTGCCATCATGACACAATCCGCTGGCGTGCCAGAGACACCATAATGCCGCTCATCACGGCGCACAAATTCAATATCTTTGTGTAGGCTAATTGCCCGACCTACACCTGATTGGTTAGACAAGGGAGCAACAACACAGACATCATCTGTAAACTGAAGCGCAAGCTCCTCAAGAAGATACAATCCTTCTGCATCTAATCCATCATCATTTGTGATTAAGACACGCACGCAACTCAACCTTTCGGTGGAACAAGTACGTCTGTTCCCATATAGCTGTGCAAAACTTCAGGCAACGCAATTGTACCATCTACTTGTTGACCATTTTCCATAATGGCTATCATGCAGCGGCCAACCGCAAGTGCTGATCCGTTTAACGTATGGACAAATTCTGTATTTTTTTGGCCATCCTTGCGGGTTCTGGCTTTCATCCGGCGCGCTTGAAACGGCCCACAGTTCGAACAGGATGATATCTCACGATACATGCCCCTGCCCTCATCCTGACCAGGAAGCCACACCTCAAGATCAAATGTTTGCTGTGCAGAAAATCCTGTATCTCCGGAACACAGGCGCAATACTCTGAAGGACAGACCTAGTCTCTGCAGGATTGTCTCTGCGCAGGCCGTCATCTGTTCAAGCTCAGCCTCTGACTGGTCAGGTGCGACAATAGAAACAAGCTCAACTTTTGAGAATTGATGCTGACGGATAAGGCCTCTGGTATCGCGGCCTGCAGAACCCGCCTCGGCTCGAAAACAGGGTGTAAATGCTGTCAGCCGCAGAGGTAGCTGGTCAGCAGGAACAATGCTGTCTGCAACCAAATTCGTCAGCGGCACTTCAGCGGTAGGGATCAGCCACCTGTCATCATTAGTATGAAACAAATCCTCTGCAAATTTGGGCAGTTGCCCAGTTCCTGTCATTGTCTTTCTGCGCACCAGAGCCGGTGGCAAAATTTCAGTGTAGCCATGTTCTTTTGTATGNATATCTAACATGAAGGCAGCCAAAGCACGTTCAAGTTTGGCTAGCTGACCTTTCAGGACAACAAAGCGCGCGCCAGAAAGCTTTGCTGCAATCGAAAAATCCATTTCAGCCAGGCTTTCACCCAAATCGACATGATCACGCGGAGTGAAATCAAAAGACGGTTTCTGCCCGACTACTTTTATNAGCTCATTNTNATNCTCATNTTCACCATCAGGAACNCGTTCATCCAGAATATTGGGCANCCCCATTAATTNGCTTGAAATCTCTGCAGCAATTTTGGCCTCNTCTGCTTCCAGTTCAGGNACNGCTTTTTTNAGTAAGGCAACCTCAGACATGACTTCACTAGCATCACCACCCTGTGCTTTNATCTGTCCAATCTCCCGGCTTGCNTCATTGCGCCGNGCCTGTTTNTCCTGNAGCTCNGTTTGTAATNNGCGTCTGCGCGCATCCAAATNGCAGATCTGCNNAGCGGCAGCAGGCAAGCCCCTCCGCGCNAANGCTGCATCAAACTGTTCAGGNTTATCTCTAATAAATCGAATATCATGCATGAGAATTACACCTCTCAGCCTCTAAGAATTANTATGTCTTTATGTCAGAATAGGACAGCTCTGGCCAAGGTNAGCTTTCCGTTTCGNCCCCNCTACGCTTCTGTATAAGGCGTGCACCTAAAATCGANAATTCATAAAGCATNATNACAGGAATTGCCAGCAACACCTGNGAAATCACATCNGGTGGTGTCAGTATAGCTGCAGCGATAAACGCAAAAAGAATGGCATATTTACGCTTGCTGGCAAGTCCNTCCGCNGTCATTAATCCAGCGCGCACAAGCAATAACAAAATGACCGGAAGCTCGAAGGAGAGACCNAAAGCGAACATNAGGCGCATGACAAGACTNAGATATTCNGAAATTCGGGGTTCAACCTCAATAGGTAATGCCCCTGCCCCNCCNTGCACTTCGAAGGACAGGAAAAAATCCCACGCTAACGGAATAACAATGTANTAGACCATCGCAGCCCCNAGTGCGAACAGCACAGGCGTAGCAAGCAAGAATGGATAGATAGCCTGTCTCTCATTNTTGTAAAGACCNGGTGCAACAAACTTCCATATTTGCAANAACATCAACGGAAAAGTTATTGATATTGANACAAAAAANGCAACTTTTACCTGTGTNAAAAANCCTTCATGCAAACCTGTAAAAATCATACGNCTGACTTCNTGGCGCTCTGCCAGAGGCGCCTGCAAAAATAGATAGACNATATCTGCAATATTGTGNCTGCCACTGCCAAACGGTCGGATGAAACAGNCAAGAAAAATGANAACAAACCCAATCATAACAATACCNAACCGATTTCTTAACTCGGTNAGGTGATCNAGAAGGCTCATAGAGCCATCATCTTGATGGGTTGTCTCTGCCATTAACTTTTATCCTGAGCATNTTTTTCAGCTTCAACATTCGTCGCCTTGCGCCCAGCAGATTTNACCGCTTCAATGTCTTCACGAAGTGTGGAAAGATTGCTTTCCTGGCCAGCTGAAGTAAGTTCAGGCTTCACAGCATCGTCTACCACACGTGCTACGTTATCTAAATTACCTGACTTCAGATCTGACACCATTGTTTTAACGTCTTTCATGTCACTGTCGGCAGCGACATCTTCAAGACTTCGGGTGAATTCTCTTGCCATTTGACGGGCTTGACCAGTAACTTTTGTGAACCCGCGCAAAACTTTTGGCAGATCTTTAGGTCCTACAACCAAAACAAGAACGAAGGCAATCATCATAAATTCCTGCCAACCGAAATCAAACATTTCAGTCTCCTTGTCTTAAAAGGTCGTTTAGCCCCAATCTGAAGCAAAGCAAAAAGAAGCCAAGATTAAAGTTTGCTTGCAAAGTTAGGAGTACCGTCAAACTAAGCTTTCTTTTTTGCAGCCTTTTTCGCAGAGGATTTTTTCTTCGCAGTCTTTTTTGGGGCAGTTTTCTTTTTGGCCACTTTCTTAGGCGTGGCTTTCTTGGTTGGCGCTGCTTCTATTGTACCAGCCTCATCTTCTTCAGGGTCTTCAGGGCTTTTAACTCCCTCTTTGAAACTACGAAGCCCTTTACCAAAATCACCCATAATGCCTGAAATTTTGCCAGGGCGTGCAAACAAAATCAAAACTACAGCAAGGACAATAATCCAATGCCAAATGCTCGTAAAACCCATAATTGATCCCCTTTAAAAAAAAGGTCTGAGCCGTTGGTGCAGACTTGCTACCAGATAGGCTTTGTTAAATTGAGGCCTGACTATAGCTAGGCTTATCGTTGGCGGCAACAGCTAGCTTGAATCTGTTGCATTTTTTTCCAACTGTGAAAAGACAAACACTTGTGCAGGATCAACATCCAAATGAACGATTTCACCCTCTGCCATAAAATTCAGGCCCGGAATACGAGCATGAAGGTGCAGTTCCCGACTGGTGTCATTCTCAGAAGTCATACTCAAATGCAACAAAGATGAGCCTCCCAACAACCGACTTTCCATAACCCTTGCTTTTAGGCCTGTTTCCTGCAGGCTGATTTGTAATCCTTCATACCTAATAAGAACATCTGCGGCCTGACCATCTTGAATTCCTGTGCAGGTAAAATTGCCAACCACGCTTTCTGCCTGACCATTTCGACCTCTGGCAGGAATGTGATTTAACTCGCCAAAAAATTCGGCGACAAAAGCATTTTCTGGGCGACAATACAAATCAATTGGACGACCTTGTTGCATGATTTTTCCATCACGCAACACAATGATTTTATCAGACATAAACATAGCCTCTTCAGCATCATGTGTGACCATCAGAGCTGCTGTTCCTGTCTGTCTGAGAATATGAAGCATTTTATCGCGTACACGCTCGCGAAGACGGCTGTCCAGGCCAGAATATGGCTCATCGAGCAGAATCAGGCGCGGGGCTGGCGCAAGTGCCCTTGCAAGAGCAACGCGTTGTTGCTGACCACCGGATAATTCGTGTGGAAACTTTGTTTCCATATCAGACAGGTCCATTTCCTGCATAAGCTCAGCCAAATAAATTTCAGCTTCGCTATCTGTTTGTTTCATCCCAAATCGGATATTCTCACCAATTGTCATATGCGGGAATAAGGCATAAGACTGAAAGACAAGCCCCATTTGCCGGCGCTCAGGCGCAACTAGAATTGTTGGACTGGAGAGAATATTCCCATCTTGCGCAACTTGGCCACTAATTGGGATTTCAAAACCTGCAGCAAGGCGAAGCAGTGTTGTTTTGCCACATCCAGACGGTCCAAGAAGGGTAACAACTTGTCCACCTTCGATTTGAAAGGAAATATCAGTCACAGACTGGTGACGGCCGTAAGTATGACATACATTCTCAAACGTGATCACAATTCCGCTCCTGACAGACCACATATTTACATTTGTTAATTCTAAGTATCTTCATTTTCTATTTCAAATTCGCCTGAAAACCGGTCTTCAAAATCTGTGTTGAGCAAATCAGCTTCATCCAAAGCACTCTCTTCCTCATCTTCAGCAGTTTCCTCATTTCTAGACTCCGCAAGCGCTCCTAAAACCTGACCTTTACGAAGCAATCCAGCTGATTTCAGATCTTCCATTCCTGGCAGATCATCAGTAGTCTTTATACCAAAATGATCCAAAAATGTTGGACTTGTTCCCCAGGTTAACGGTCGACCTGGCGTCCGCCTACGACCACGTGGCCTGACCCATTCCAGTTCCAGAAGAATATCCAATGTACCACGCGAAAGGCTAATACCTCTGATTTCTTCTATCTCAGAACGTGTTATGGGTTGATGATAAGCAATAATTGCCAAAACTTCCAACGCTGCACGAGACAAGGGTTTCTGAACAGGTTTATCCAAGGATAGATAGCGAGCAATATCAGCTTTCGTTCGAAAGGCAAGCTGGTCCCCGCTGACCTCGAAATTCAGGCCTGAACGCTCATCATAGCGTGACTGAATAAGCTCTAAAATTTCCGGCAACTGCGCCTCGTCCTGTAAAAATGGTAAAACAGATTTAATTGGAATAGCCCTTGCCGAAGCGAATACCAGTGCTTCTATAATACGGGCAGCCTGAACCGCATCCGTTTTGGGTAAATCAGCTGAATCGCTCATTTTACTGACTCCTTTAATCGGATAAAAAGCGGAGCATAAGCAGATGATTGCCGCAACGCGACAACACCATCCTTGGCTAATTCAAGTGAAGCAACGAAATGAGAAGCTACAGCAGACCGCCGGTCAAGTGGCTGCGAAAGATTGGCTGGCAAAAAGGTAGACAGCTCAGACCAGCCCGGTGCGCGAGGCAATAAATTTTGCAAACGGCCTGCAGCCTCCTGAACAGAATAAAGCCGTGTCGCCGCAATCGTCAGTTTTTCTGCCTCCTCCGATGAGATCATTCCGCCATAAGCTGACAAGAGATCATATAAGCGCGCCTGCCAAACGATCTGTTCCTTGCGCTCAAACTCTTCCGGTTGACCCCTTACCAAACGATGCCGATTTAGAAGCGGAAGACCTGTCAACCGCTTGGCTGCTGACTGCATAGATTCAAGCCTGACAAGCTGATAGCGCAACGCATCTGTCATATCAATAAACTCACTTGCCTGTTCTGGTTCTGGATCAGGCAACAACAGTCGAGATTTAAGATAGGCAAGCCAAGCCGCTATTACCAGATAGTCTGCTGCAATTTCAAGATTAAGGTCTCTGGCGGTGTCAATATACAAGAGATATTGCTCTGCCAAGGGAAGAATAGAAATTTTACCCAAATCCACTTTCTGTTCACGTGCCAGTGACAAAAGTAAATCGATTGGCCCCTCAAATCCATCCAAATTTACAAATAAAGATAATTGCTGATCTGAGGCAGAGGCGGAAACATCCTCTTCAAAGTCATCACTCATGGCTTTTGCGCCTTTGTTTGCCTGATGATGCAATCCTGCCCTGCCCGCTTCAACCCATCACAAATTGATAAAGCGTCTTGTTTAGGAATAGGATCCGTGATGACCCTCCAGAACAGCTGGCCATCTGTGGATTTAATTGACCGGACATCGAGCTGATGGCCCCTCAAACGGGCCGCATGTTTCTGATTTAAAAGAGCTGCCGCAGTTTTGGCTTTGTCTTCTTTACGAAAGGCCGCCAATTGAACCATCAACTCAACCTGACCGGACTTTGTAATCTTTGGGCGTGGGGTTGGCATGGCAGGCGCGTTCAGCGCCGCAGTTAAATCGACAGCCTCCAACTTTTTTTGTTCAACTTCCGGGCTGGTAACATTTTCATGAGTGCTGCCCGTATCCGATTGACCATCAGTAATTCTAGCATTCTCATCTGCAAACTGCTTATTGTCAGTTTCAGCCCTTTGGGTTAACTGTTGTTTTTGCACATCAGTATCCTGTAATACGGAATTATTATCGCTCTCAAGCTGAACTTTTTCGTCTTTTGGCTTTGTCACAGCAACAGGTGGGGGCTCTGGAGCCGGATCAGAAAGTGATATAACCTCAGAGTTTTGGTTTGTCTCAGCATTTCCGTCAATAAGGTTCATAAATGTTGAATCCTGATTGGGAATAGTTGCCTGTGTGCCTTCAGCTGGCTTAACTCTGAAAGGAGTCAGATCTGCTCGTAAAACGACTAGGCTGTTTTCTGGCGGCGGTTGCACGATATATGTCCAGGCCGCCCATCCGCCGCCACCCAGCATTGAGAGGAAAATTATTATTATGAAAAGGCGTGCAAACCGGCTTTTTTTTGGAGAAGCAATATCAGACATTTCATCAACCACAATTACATCTCGTCCGGTGATCGAACAGACAATAAATGCAGGCCTGTTTTGATCACTTGCGCAGTTGCTGCCACCAGTTTCAGCCGAGCTCTGGTTAACGCAGCATCTGACTCTAGNATAAACCGCAAGGCCGGATTATCACGCCCGGCATTCCACAGGCCGTGAAACAAGGCGGCCAGATCAATCAGATAAAACGCCACCCGATGCGGCTCATGAGTCAGGGCCGCCGCACGGACAACAGATGGCCAGCTCGCCAGCTGTTTAATCAGCCGCAATTCATGCATATCTGATAAGAGGGCCAGATCAGNCTGCCCCTGTTCCGTCAAACCACGGATGTCCTCCTGCCGCAGAACAGAAGAGGCTCTGGCATGCGCATATTGAACGTAGAACACCGGATTTTCGCGGCTTTTTTCTGTCACCTTGGCATAATCAAACTCNAGCGTTTGATCATTGCGCCGGGTCAGCATGATAAAGCGCATCACATCAGCCCCAACAGTCTCCATTACATCCCGCAGCGTCACAAAGGTTCCCGCCCGCTTTGACATTTTAACCGGCTTACCCTTATCCAGCAGCGTGACCAGCTGACATAATTTTACATCCAGTATATCGTTTTGTTCAGACAAGGCTTGTGTGGCGGCTGTCATCCGTTTCACATAACCGCCATGATCTGCCCCCCAGATATTGATCAAAGCGCCGCCAGTGCGGTTCAGCTTATCTGCATGATAGGCCACATCTGAGGCAAAATAAGTCCAGCTTCCATCTGATTTCTGTAACGGACGGTCAGTATCATCTCCGAATTCAGTTGCCCGGAATAACAGCTGCTCTCGCTCTTCCCAGTCGTCTGCAAGCTGGCCCTTTGGCGCCGCCAGAACTCCCCGATAGACTAGACCACGGTCGCGCAAACTTCCCATTGCCTCATCAACACGCCCTTTCTCAACCAGATGACGTTCTGAAGAAAACACATCCATCTCAATGCCCAGGTCACGCAAATCTGCTTTGATCCCGTCCATCATTGCGTCAATAGCAAAGCTTCTGACAATCGGAAGGGTGACGACCTCTGGCTGATCACGCAAACTATCCTGATAACGGGCTTTCAGCGCTTCACCCACATCTTTCAGATACTCGCCCGGATACAGACCATCAGGGATGGTAATCCTCTCTTCGCCCATGGCCTCGCGATAGCGCAGGAACGCCGAACGAGCCAGCGTGTCAACCTGAGAGCCAGCATCATTGATATAATATTCACGAGTAACTTGAAAGCCGCAAAATGCCAGCAAATTCGCCAGCGCATCACCAAATATTGCCCCTCTTGCATGGGCAGCGTGTAATGGGCCGGTAGGATTGGCAGATACAAATTCCACATTGACCGCCTGCCCGTTGCCGATATCTGATTGCCCGTACACAGACCCCGCTGACAAAATGGCGTTCAACTCTGCTGGCCAGACACCGGGCTTCAGTGTGATATTCAAAAACCCAGGACCGGCGATATCAACAGCCGCAATATCTTCATGTGCCGCCAGCTTGTCTGCAAGCAGCCCGGCCAGGTCGCGCGGGGCCATGCTGACTTGCTTCGCCAGAACCATAGCCGCATTACAGGCCAGATCGCCGTGACTTTCCTCACGCGGCAGTTCAACCACCAGCTTTTGGGTATTCACAGCCTGTCGCGGCGTTACCTGGCCATCCTCAATCAGCTGGTGAACAGAAACGGTAACAAAATCAGCAAAGTGGGAAAAAATATCCATGTCAGACAAGAATACGACCTGTTTCAAAAATACGCTCATATTCTAATAGCGCATAGCGGTCTGTCATGGAAGCAACATAGTCAGCGATAATACGGGCTTCTTGCACCTGTCCCTTATTTTCGAGGGCAGTTTGCCACTCTGTTGGAAGTAAATTAGGTTCTTCTAATAATCGTTCAAAAAGCTCTGTTAGAAGATGCTTGGATTTGCTTGTCATACGGTTCACTTTAAAATGACGCCAGCTATTTTTAAACAGAAATGCGCGTAATTGTGACAAAGCATCAGCGGCGGCAGCGGAATGACAGATAACAGCCCGACCTGCGCTACGAATATCATCAACGGATTGTGGATTTAGCGCTGTAAGTACTGAGACACTTTCGTTCAGGATATCCTGAACAAAATGGCTGATGAGCCGGCGCGATAATTCATGCACAAGACGGGTTTGCGCACAATTAGGATAGCGATTGTGAAGCTCGCCCAATATATCACCAACCACTGGCAAGCCTTCTAGCTGATGGAGCTGAAGCAAGCCGGCGCGTAGACCATCATTAAAATCATGCGCCAAATAAGCGATATCATCAGACATATTTGCAACCTGCGCTTCGGCAGGCGCATAAAGGTCCAATTTGAGATCCCACTTGCTATTCAGAGTCGCTATTGTTGGCCGTAACTCAGCATGCTTGTCGCTCTTATTGATCACTGGGCCATTATGTTTGACCACGCCTTCGAGCGTTTCTCCTGTGAGGTTTAATCCGTCAAAATCAGCGTATTTTTCTTCAAGAAGGGTCAACACACGCACAGATTGCTCATTATGATCAAAACCACCAAATGGCGCCATAACCTTATTCATGGCCTGTTCACCGGCATGACCAAACGGGGGATGGCCAAGGTCATGAGCAAGAGCAACAGCTTCAGCAAT
>PADU01000008.1 GCA_002700485.1 SAR116 cluster bacterium
CCCCGCGCTTCTGCCCACCGGGAATACATCCGCAGAAGCATTGCAGCCCAATCTTGGGCTTCTGTGCCACCGGCTCCTGGATGAATTTCGATAAAGCAGTTATTACCATCCGCTTCGCCAGACAACAGGCTTTCAAGCTGTTTTTTACCGGCGATTTCAGCCAGACGGGCCAATTCTGCATTTGCTTCATCAACCAATTCTATGTCATTCTCTTCTTCAGCCAGCTGAATTAAATCCATCTGGTCCTGAAGCTGTGTTTCGAGCTCTTTGATGGCTGCAATCTGCTGATCCAGATGGGTCTTTTCGCGCATCACACGCTGTGCATTTTCCTGACTGTCCCAGAAATTAGGTGAGGATATCTGCGCATCCAATGCGGCGACGCGGCCGAGAGCCGTATCCCAGCCAACATGTTTGCGCAACAGGTCTATAGCAGATTTTATCGCTTCTANAGCAGCCAGTGTTTCAGCCTGCATAATAATATCAGNCCTTTAANGANNTCAACAACGTCTTATGAGTGGGGTATCAATACAAAGCAGGAGCGTCAACTATTGANGGGCTTTCAGCTCCTGGAATATCAATCACAANAGTCGATTTGGGCCGCTGNCCTGGCTTAAACACTTCCATAACNGCCATTTCATGATCAGGNAGCACCCGCTCACCTGTTTCTGCATGNACAGGNACAAGNGTAATNCCACCAGGCCGACGGAACGGAATTAATGGCTTATCTTCAAGCGCGTCNATTATAAACTGCTTAAAGATAGGNACAGCTGCTGTTGAACCAGTTTCACGCTTCCCTAATGGCCGCGGNATNTCATAGCCAACATACACTCCTGCGACNAGATCAGGTGAAAANCCGATNAACCAAGCATTTGTATTGTCGTTTGTGGTTCCTGTTTTTCCTGCAACAACAAGACCAGAATCAGCAATGCGCCTTCCAGTGCCCCTNTTAATCACACCTTCCAACATTGAGACCATTTGATAAGCCGATGCAGGATCTGTCAGCTGTGCCCGCNGATCATTAATCTCTGGAACTGGCTGGTTATCCCAGCCCNCTGGCGCATCACAGGCGGAACANTCCCGTTTATCATGACGCNTGAGGGTCTGGCCAAATCGATCCTGAATTCGATCAATAAGGCTAACATCTATCTGTTTGCCCCCATTCACAAGCTGACCGTACGCAGAAGTGAGTTTCAGAAGTGTTGTCTCACCCGCACCAAGTGACATAGACAAAAAGGGAGGCAAATCTTCATTGATACCAAACCTTTTTGCATAATCCTGTACAATAGGCATACCGACAGCCATCGCCAAACGCGCAGTCATCAAATTCCTTGATTTTTCGATACCAACCCGCATGATTGAAGGGCCATAAAAGCGCCTTGTATAGTTTGCAGGCTTCCATTTTGGCTTGCCTGTCCCTTGATCAACAACCAAAGGCGCATCAAGAATCCGGGTTGTTGGCGCATAGCCCTGATCAAGAGCAGCCAGATAGACAAAAGGTTTGAAAGCAGATCCTGGCTGACGTTTGGCCTGCGTTGCTCGGTTAAATTCAGACACTCTGAAATCATACCCACCTGTCAAGGCGAGCAATCGGCCAGTATGAGGGTCGAGCGCAACAAGGGCCCCCTCAACCAAAGGGCGTTGACCCAAGGCAAAAACATCGCTGGCAAAAACCACACCATCTGTTGTCAGATCAGGTGCTTCAACAGGCCGTTGGACAATTACGATGTCATCTGCAGTTAAAACTTGCTTCAGACTGGTAATCTTTGGCGGTCTGGTGCCATCAGCTCGGCGAGGCGGATAGGCCCATGAGGCAAGAGTAAATGGGATCACCGCCGTCTGCCCCTGCACATAGATCTGAACCTGCTGGTCATCAACTTTCGTCACAAGTGCAGCAAACCTGTTTTCAGGTAGCTTCTCTGTCAATAATTGCAGCTGCACGTCAACAGGCTTTGCCGGATCAAGCCTAGCTAATGGACCACGCCATCCCTGCCGCCTATCAAGTGCTTCCAACCCCTCGCGCAAGGCACGTTCAGCCTTCATCTGTAACTGCGGATCAATTGTTGTACGAACAGACAAACCACCTTCATATAAGACTTTTGTGCCATAAGTTTCAGCAAGCTCACGACGGACCTCTTCCGTAAAATAAGGTGCATTTGCGCTATCCGAACCAGAAGCCTTTTTTACACCCAGCGGCTTTGATNCTGCCAAGGCTGTCTGCTCAGCTGTGATATACCCATTTTCCTGCATCTGCCGCAGAACCCAGTTGCGTCGCCCCAACGCCGCCTTGGTTCGTCTGGCTGGGTGGTAATTTGAAGGAGCTTTCGGCAGAGCTGCTAGATAAGCCATTTCGTGCAGCTCGAGCTGGTCAAGTGCTTTGTCAAAATAATTGAGCGCTGCCGCCGCAACACCGTAGCTGCCATATCCCAGATAAATTTCATTTAGGTATAGGGCTAGAATTTGTTGTTTGCTAAAAGCACGTTCCATGCGAATAGCCAGGATCGCTTCCTTTATCTTTCGGTCAAAAGACAGTTCATTGCTTAATAGGAAGTTTTTTGCCACTTGCTGAGTGATAGTTGACGCACCTATGGGTCGCCGCCCAGTTCCCAGAGCTGCCAGATTGGTCAGGCTAGCCCGCACTAGCGCAACAGGGTCAACCCCAGGATGAGCAAAAAATGACTTATCCTCTGCAGACAAGAAAGCGTGAAGCAGTTGTGGCGGCATCGCCTTNACCGGCACAAAAAGGCGTTTCTGTGTTGCAAATTCAGCCAGCAACGCGCCATTGCCTGCGTAAACGCGTGTCGCCACAGGGGGCTCATATTTTGCCAGTTGCGAGTAATCTGGAAGATCCTGACCCCATATCCAGAACACTGCCAACAAGCCGCTAAGAACAGCCCCGGCTGACAAAAAAATCAAAACGAATAATCCAATAAGATATTTCATAACANACATNATNNTANGANAAATTGCGGCCGTCTTANGGCATCAGGNTGATGCGCTTGTAAGGTAAGAAACGATGGCTTTCGACAACCTTTGAGTCAATTTGTGCCGATAGCGCTCAGAATTTAGGTTTTTTTCATCCTCTTTATTACTCAAAAATCCCATTTCAACCAAAACAGAGGGAATATCAGGCGATTTCAGCACAGCAAAACCCGCAAAACGATGACCGCGTTTATCCCCTCCCGGCATATCGCGGATTTCATTCAGTATTGTAGCCGCAAGCCGAGAGGATTCATTCATTGTCTCACGCTGGAACATGCTCAATAAAGCATTTGCAGCTGCAGGATCTTCAACTGCCAGATCAGGACCACCAACAAGATCTGCCTTATTTTCCTGTTGGGCTATATAAGCGGCTTCCTTGTCCGATGCTGTGTCAGACAGAGTAAATACAGAAATGCCCCTAGCGGCTTTACGCGGGGCTGAGTCAGCATGAAGCGAGATAAATATATCTGCCCCCATATCACGAGCAATCTCAATTCGCTGTCTGAGTTTGTAAAATTGGTCAGAAGACCTTATCAAACGCGATGAAACCTTGCCGGTTTTGCGCAAGTCAGATGCCAATTGTTGTGCTGCGGCAAGTGTAATTTCCTTTTCCTTTGTGCCTGCTAAACCAACTGCACCCGGATCTTTGCCCCCATGTCCTGCATCAATAGCAACAATCCATTTCCTGTCTGGTACTGAGGGGCGGGGAACAGGGCTAGCAACTTTTGCATGCTGGCTCACCGGCTGCGGCAATGCAGAAGGCCTTGCAGCTATATCAACCGTCTGAGCTTGAGTTGACTGTATTACCGCCAAGCCATTAGCACGTAATGATTTTTGGGCCAGTTTAAATCGTGTCAAGCCTTTATCAATCAAGTCGATCACCAGACGATGCCCGCCCACCTCACCTGGGGGCAACACAAACACCCGTTCCGGAGAGGCTGGTGCATTCATTTCAACAACAATTCGTCCTGTTCCTACTTTAGGATGGCCAAACCGGTAGGCTGTGGCCGGGCCACTGGATAATTGTCCTGATGCTTCAAGGCCAGGCACATTCCAGCGCAGACCAACACTATCAATAACAAGACGCCAAGGGTCATTCAGAAGAAGAAGCTTTGCATCCAGAGGCTCATCTGTTTCGATCACAAGCCGCAGCGCGCGGCTGCCCTTGAAGTCTACCTCACCAATCCGCATCCCGATCACGTCACTATCGGCAGACCCCATTACCTGCCCGGACCAGAGTCCTAAGAATGACAAGAAGACACTAAAAAATAATTGTGTGAAAAATTTAACTTTACTGCTCATAAAATGCTATTGGCCATCGATGTTCTGACACCAACCTAAAGCAAGCCTCTTTGGCTGACTAGTGACAAATTACCCATAAATAAAGTCAATTCTTTGGCTTCCTAAATTGCTTTGAGCCCTATCTGACGCGAGCAGTCTGTTTTAAAATAATTTTGTTTTTCCGAAATTTACTGTATAGTGGAATTAGAATTTTGAACTTGGATTTGCGATAGTGATTCTGGTGAGCGAAAGATCAAAGGCGACACCTATCAGAAGCTGGGCAAACCAATTACAAACGACCTTGCCAGAAACACAATAGTCTCGGCTTCCGCTGTTATATCTGGAGGCCTGGCAAAAATGAAACCGAGTCGACCACAAATGACCTGTATTTCCCTTAAAAATGAATATAGCAGATTTGATAAATTCATTAATTATGGCCAGCAGCTGCAATCAGTGTNCAGTTTTTCTGCNTTTGGGACATTTGTTGTTCACTTAACATNAGGATCTGTATACCAGACACTTGAAAAAATCATGACCTGTTTGCTCTATACACAGCAACAGGCAACAGAAAGCACCGTCAATGACCAAAAAAATGCTGATCGATGCACATCAGCCCGAAGAAACACGGGTTGTATTGCTCAACGGAAACAAGATCGAAGAGTTTGATTACGAGAATAACAGCCTAATCCAATTAAAAGGAAATGTTTACCTGGCCCGCGTTACCCGTGTTGAGCCATCCCTCCAAGCGGCTTTTGTAGAATATGGTGGGAACCGGCANGGTTTTCTTGCATTAAGNGAGATACACCCAGATTATTACCGGATTCCTGTTGAGGACAGAGAGGCGTTAACTGCCCAAACTGATTCAGANAACNAACAGGACTCTGTCTCAGAGCAANCGGAAAACATCTCNGNAGATACCNTTACAGACAACTCACCTGAAGAGATCGGCGGNGATGATGAACATGACAGCCGGTCACGNTCNTCTGAATCTGTAATCCGCCATTACAAAATTCAAGAAGTAATCACGCGCAAGCAGATTTTNCTTGTTCAGGTTGTCAAAGAAGAGCGTGGAAANAAAGGCGCNGCGCTTACTACATATTTGTCCCTGGCAGGCAGATATTGCGTATTGATGCCAAACAGCNATAGAGGTGGCGGTGTTTCACGCAAAATCANCAATGTTGCTGACCGGAAAAGGCTAAAATCNGTTGTCAGNGATCTGGATATTCCAAAAGGCATGGCGGTGATTGTCAGAACAGCAGGTTCAAAACGCACCAAAACAGAAATCAAACGTGATTATGCCTANCTNTCCAAATTNTGGAATGAGATACGCGAAAAAACACTGCAATCAGANGCGCCGACGCTTATTCATGAGGAAGGATCNCTTGTGAAACGCGCNATCCGCGATATTTACACCAACGACATAGATGAAGTCCTCATTGANGGTGAAGACAGCTACAAAGTTGCAAAGTCGCATATGAAAATGCTGATACCCAGTCATGCAAAACGGGTTTCAAAATATTANGGCTCAGAACATNTGTTCCAAANATATGGGGTTGAACCNCAGCTTGACACAATCCACCAAGGTGAAGTCACCTTAAAATCAGGCGGCTATCTAGTAATNAATCAGACAGAGGCTCTTGTGGCAATTGATGTGAACTCTGGCAAAGCTACACGCGAACGCAATATCGAAGAAACNGCGCTTAAGACGAATCTGGAGGCTGCAGAAGAAGTTAGNCGGCAGCTAAAGTTACGTGATCTATCTGGTCTTATTGTTATTGATTTTATTGATATGGAAGAAAACAGAAATAAGTCAGCAATTGAACGGAAGCTNAAAGATTCTCTGCGGTATGATCGGGCACGCATNCAAGTTGGATCTATCAGTCATTTTGGTCTTTTAGAGATGTCACGCCAGCGNNTGCGCCCATCACTAGCCGAATCTGTGTCACAAACTTGTCCGCACTGTGNAGGGACCGGCCGGATCAGATCNATAAATTCTNCTGCTCTTAAAATTCTGCGTGTGGTTGAAGAAGAAGCAGGCGCAAATNCNGGTCANNATATGACAATCTATGTTCATCCAGATGTGGCCTTGTACATTCTNAACCAGAAGCGGGCGAGCCTTGCCAGCNTCGANGCACAGTTCAANGTTGCAGNTCTGATTGAGGCAGATGCTACTCTNATTCCTCCAGATTTTAGGCTGGGCAGCGACAATAGAGAACTTGCTTCCCAAGAAAATACAGGTGGACGAAACAGACAGAGGCACAATAATAAACAGGCGCGCAATCAAAATGATAAAGTCAGTCAGAAACCAGCACAGNTTGAGCCTGAACGCGAACACCCTGAAGATGACGAAGAGCAACCAAAGCGTAAACGCAGAGGGCGGCGAGGCGGCAGACGTCGNAAAAGGCGTGGTAATGAAGACAGCTCAGTCATCGCAGAACAAAGTAACGGTGAGGCAGCCATCACTAAAGATACACAGGTGGAACAAGCTGACACGTCTGCAAATGATAATGCAAATGATTCAGCTTCTCAGCCGTCAGAAAATAAACCACGGAGACGTGCCAATCCTNAGNCCGTNAAGGCGAACAAAGCATCAGATATTGNTAAAAGTGAAATTGAAGCTAATGCTGCTGGGCTAGTTGCTNATANAGCTGCGCCTGAGCAGGATAAAAACCACAAAAAGCAGGNNGCTAAAAAGAAAANTCAAGCAAAGAAAAAANTCAGCAGCAAAACATCCAAGAAGACCAAAGCTAAAGCGAAAAAGACGTCAACTAAATCAAAGACAAAGTCAACAAAGTCGAAATCAACCGCATTTTCTCAGCCCACTAAGGAGCAAAAAAATTTAACCAGTTCTGCAGAAACAGATCAAGAAAAGGTTGCAGCTAGCGATGAGGAACGCAGCCCAAAAACCTCTGTGAAGATGACAGTTGTTAATATTGATGAAGCGCCAGCGGCAAAGACAAAGAAAAAGGGTTGGTGGTCACGCTAACTTCGAACTCCTGTTCGTCTATCACTTTTGCAGTGTAATAAATCGTTTCAGGCCGCATTGATTTTCAGGCTAGTAATGAAGCTGTTCACCCGCATAACGGCCTCATGCATATCTGCTGAACTGCCCGCAAATGAGAGGCGTAAATAGCGATGTCCGTCTAAAGGATCAAAATCGACACCTGGCGTTGTTGCAACACCCCGTTCAGCTAACAGCCGCGCAGCAAAATCCGTTGAATTATCGCTATACCGGCTGATATCAGCAAATAGATAGAAGGCACCCTGACAAGGCGCTGCGCCTTCTGTGAGCGAAACAGGTAAACCTTGGAGTAATATGTCCCTGTTTTGTGCATAACGCTGGACATGACTATCCAGCTCAGCCGAACAATCAAAAGCAGCGACTGCAGCCATCTGATTGGGTGTTGGTGCAGAGATGAATAAATTCTGAGCCAATTTTTCAACAGGGGTAAGCAAATCATCAGGAATGATCATCCATCCTATCCGCCAGCCGGTCATGGAAAAATATTTTGACAGGCTATTTATAATAATTGCGTTCTTCGTGTAATTCAGTGCTGTGTCACATCTGTGTCCGTAGGCTAAGCCATGGTATATTTCATCTGAAATCAGACGCACACCTTTAATGTCACACCAACTGCAGATATCCGCCAATTCAGAATTGCTCAGCACCGCTCCTGTAGGATTAGCCGGGCTGGCAATCATTAGGCCATCTGGAAGCCTTTCCCATTTCTCCATTTCTGACAGAATAGGCTTCCAGCCCTGTTCTGCACCTGCGGCAACCAAAAGAGGTTCCAGGCCCATGGCCATCATCAGGTTGCGATAAGCCGGATAGCCAGGGTTGGGAATAGCAATTCGGTCACCTTCATCAAATGCAGACAAAAACGCAAGCGCAAAGGCAGTCGATGACCCTACTGTCACAGCTATATTTTCTGAATGCTGTCGGGCTCCATACCATTCGTCATAAAACCGGGAAATGCGCTTNCGCAAAGCCAATTGTCCAAAAGCAATAGAATAGCCGTGACTGCCAGTTTCACGCAAGGCAGCAGTCATCGCTTCATTAACCTTCTGCGGTGCCGCTGTAGATGGCTGACCNATTTCAAGATGAATAATATCAGCCCCCTGTGCTACTAATTCAGTAGATTGGCGCATCATATCTAGCGCCATAAAGGGAGGAAATTGTGACCGTTTTGATACCTTTAGTTTCTTTGTCATAACGTACCAACCCTTTTTCTGAACTGTACTTTGATCCAGCCCCATCTTTTTCATACAGGATTTTATCCCTGTAATTTTTAATTCGGCTGCGCTAAACTGTTACGTGAATGCAAAAATCAGGCCTAGAAACACGTACTTTAACAAAACTCTTCATTCATTAGACAAACGCAAAAAAACATCGCGAACGCCTCCTGTCAACCTTTATAAACGCAACAAATTATAGTTTTTTAAATTTTTTTAGAATAAAATTTCATTTTGTTAAGGTAAGTTCATCATATGGCAGTATTCTGTCGTAAATCTGCCTATTTTATGGCTTTCTTGCTGTTTTTTCATTTGAATTCAGCATCTGCCGCAGGACTGATCAGAGATACTGAAGTGGAAACAGTATTTCAGGATGCCGTTCAGCTGATGGCTGAAGAGGCCGGATTTCCTGATGGCATCCAAATCAGAATTATCGTTGACCCCAGTTACAATGCCTTTGTTGTTGGCGGAAAGACCATTTATATCCATACTGGTTTATTATTTTCAGCACGGTCGGCCGAAGAAATTCTTGGCGTTATTGCCCATGAGATTGGTCATTTGGCCTCTGGCCATGCACCGCTTCGCCAAGAAGCCGTTAATGATGCGAATCTAGCCACAACTTTAACAGCTATAGCTTCAGCTGCTGTTGCTGCGACCGGCTCAGCAGAGGCGGCACTGGGTGTCGCTATTGGTGGCACTGACAGGGCCAAAAGACAATACCTGTCTACTTCTCGCAAAGATGAATCCGTAGCTGATCAATGGGCTCTCAAGTTGCTGGACAAGGCTGGCATTTCAAGTTATGGCCTCACTGACTTCATGCGCCGTCAGGCCAGTCAGCGCCTTTTGCCACAAGGTCGACAGAGCGATTATTACACCACTCACCCTGGCGCAAAAGAGAGGCTGGCAACCTTTATCGAACACACCAACCAAACATTAGAAGAAAGAGCGTTGAGCCAATCAGAACATCAAAGTCTTGCGAGAGCTGTATTGAAACTTGCCGCCTATACACAGCCACCGTCTCCGACAAAATATGCAGAATTTCAGCTGAATTGGACTAGCTCATCATTCAACCCAGTCAAAATTGTAGCTAACAAGACAAGCCTCACCTATGCCAGAGCAATTGCGCTATTCCGTCGTGGAGCTTTGGATGAAGCAGATAAATTAATGTCAGAATTAGTTAATAAGAATAAGTCTGACGCTTGGCTGGCCGAATTTGCTGGTGATATTGATATGTCTGCCGGCCGGCCTTTTCAGGCGGCTACACATTACAGAAACGCCCTTCTGCTTCGTCCAGACAGCCCACAAATCAGCCTAAGCCTTGGTAGAGCTTTGATCGCGACAAATGACAAAAATCTGCTCGATGAAGCTATTGAGGTGTTGCTGATCGCAGAGAGAGGAGAGCCAAAATGGGGTTTTGTCAAACGCCAGTTAGCAATAGCTTATGGCAGAAACGGACGGCTTGCTGACGCGGATGTCACATTGGCTGAAGAAGCCTTGTTAGCCAACGACAAGCCGCGCGCCACACAGATGGCAAGACGCGCCCTCTCAAGTAAATCAGCTCCCGACCACGTAAAAGCAAAAGCANAAGATATTCTTTTTCAGTTGAATATACCCGNCANANCAGACTGANGCNTGCCGCCTNATNTTTTTAAATTTATTACNTATCTATGACTAGNGAACAGGCTTCAAAAAAGNTAAAACANTACTAGANTNTGGNATCAGACAAAAAGGATGCCCAANTAGTTTGCGTTTAGGANGATGTATTTTATGCCCCGNTTCATTTCACGGCTAACTGCCCAAATCATTTTCTNTTTTTGCNTTATCTCATCAGCACCNACAGCATTTGCTGANNTTTCTGACGCAGACAAGTCAGAAATCAAATCCATAATCAAAGANTTTATANAAGAAAACCCNATAATCATCCGTGATGTATTANCNCAGTTAGCAACNACAGAACAGGCNCNGCGAAANCTTGCGGCCTTAGCTCTTGTAAAGAATGATGATGGAGATCCAGAAATTGGACCATCAGATGCTGCCATCACTATATATGAATTTTCTGATTATAATTGCGGGTATTGCAAAAGGATATTTTACGATTTGCAGGCTGTTCTGGCTGAGCAGCCTGATGTCAGATTAGTGGTAAAGGAATTCCCTATCCTTGCAGAAACATCTGTTCTGGCTGCAAAAGCTGCAATCGCCGCGCATCGGCAGGGAAAATTTAGACAATTTCATATTTCGATGATGACCTGGCGTGGCAAAATTGATGGCGATGCAATAGACGCTGCAGTGCAAACGGCAGGTCTTGACAAAAATAGGTTACGTAAAGATATGGAAGACGAATTGACGGCATCAATACTGAGCAAAACACGAGCCGCAGCAGCCGCACTTGACATCAGAGGTACACCAGCACTGATAATTGGAGAAACCATAATCCCCGGTGCCATCAGCAAAAATGAAATTTTGGATTTGATAAATCAGACAAGGGCAGCTAAAAACTGAAGGTATTCAGTGAGAGCTTGAAAAGCCCAATTGCTGCAAAATCTGTATTTAGGGCCAGTAAGATGAATGACATTCTTGTTATCAACGGACCGAATCTGAATATGTTCGGCAAGCGAGAGCCTGAAATTTATGGTGCGGACACACTAGCTGACTATGAAGCAAAAATAGATGCTTTGTGTTCAGAACTTGGTAAGACCTGCGGCTTTTTCCAATCAAATCATGAGGGAGAATTGGTTACGGTCATTCAAAATGCTGTGCGTGCTGGCACTGAGGACGCCGCCAGAGCGATTGTAATTAATGCCGCTGCCTACACTCATACTTCGATTGCCATGCGTGATGCCTTATCCCTGTTTTTAGGCCCAAAGATAGAAGTTCATGTTTCTAACGTGATGAAACGTGAGCAGTTCAGGCACCAGAGCTTCATTTCAGCAGTTTGTGATGGTATTATCGTTGGCTTAGGTGTGAACTCTTATCTGCTTGCCGTTCGCGCTGCAAATGACTTGCTTGACCAATCCTAATTTTCAGACAATCAGAAAGAAGAGAGTATGACATCAAAATCAAAATCTTTCACCACCGAAACAAAGCTGGTGCGGGAACTAGCCATAATTTTTGATGAAAAAGACCTGACAGAACTCGAACTGGAAACCGACGATATATCTATCAGACTTTCACGTGGTCAAAAAGGTCAGCAGATTGTGACAATGCCACAACAGGCTTTCGTCCCTCACGCCCAACACTCTGCACCTGCTGTGGTTTCGACACCAGACGCTATAAGCGAGACTCGCCCAAACACAACATCTTCTGATCTTTCTGCTCATGAAGGTGCAGTCCTATCGCCAATGGTCGGCACTGTGTATTTAGCGCCCGAACCAGGCGCGGCAGATTTTATCAATGAAGGTGATGTTGTGAAAAAGGGGCAGACTTTGTTTATCGTTGAAGCGATGAAAGTCATGAATCCGATTACCGCACCAACAAGCGGTAAAGTCACGAAAATTCTTGTCGAAAATGCACAGCCAATAGAATTTGATCAGCCTCTTGCAATTATAGAATAGCCATGTTCAAAAAAATACTTATTGCCAACCGAGGCGATGTTGCATTGCGGGTTTTGCGTGCCTGCAAAGAAATGGGCATCCAGACAGTGATTGTCCATTCAACAGCCGATGCTGAGTCCATGCCGGTCAGGCTTGCAGATGAATCAGTTTGTATCGGCCCCCCTGCTGCTGGACAGTCTTACCTGAACATACCCAATTTAGTCTCCGCTGCCGCTATTACAGGCTGCGACGCCGTTCATCCGGGTGTAGGTTTTCTAGCAGAAAATGCTGATTTTGCATCGATAGTCCAAGCACATGGACTTGTTTTCATAGGGCCTGAACCAGAACATATCCGCCAGATGGGGGATAAGGTTCAGGCTAAGATAACAGCAGCAAAAGTGGGGCTGCCTCTGGTCCCGGGTTCTCCTGGTGCTGTTGATACAATTGAAGAAGCACAAAAACTTGCCGTCGATATTGGTTTTCCTTTGCTGGTCAAAGCCGCCTCGGGTGGCGGTGGGCGCGGCATGAAGGTTGCAAATTCTGCAGATGAGTTATCTGAGGCCTTTTCCTCTGCCCGCTCAGAAGCAAAAGCAGCCTTTGGTGATGACACGGTTTATCTTGAACGGTACCTGGATAACCCGCGCCATATTGAAGTCCAAGTGATCGCTGATTCACATGGAAATGCCGTCCATTTGGGCGAACGTGAATGCTCTGTGCAACGACGCCATCAGAAGCTGTTTGAAGAAGCTCCATCACCAGCAATTACGCCGTCTCAGCGCAAGAATATTGGCCAAATCGCTGCCAACGCCACTCTTGAAATGGGATACTTAGGTGTAGGCACTATGGAATTCCTCTTTCAGGATGATGAATTTTTCTTCATCGAAATGAATACACGACTTCAGGTCGAACACCCAATTACTGAAGCCATTACAGGCATTGACCTTGTGCGTGAACAAATCTGTATTGCCGCAGGACAAAGTCTGCCTTTCAAACAAGAAAATATTCAGTTTGAGGGTCATGCTATTGAATGTCGTATTAACGCTGAACATCCGGAAACCTTCGCGCCAACGCCTGGAATAGTGAATTTTTATCACCCTTCGGGAGGTGCCGGCATTCGTGTGGATACTGTGCTTTATTCCGGCTATCGAATCCCTCCTTACTATGACAGTCTTATTGCAAAATTAATTGTGCATGGCTGTGACCGTCAACATGCACTTGCGCGCCTGCGTCTGGCATTACAGGAATTTGTCATAGAACCCATTCCAACAACCTTAGAGCTGCATAAACGCCTTATTGATGAACCTGCTATTGTGTCAGGGGATTATTCTATAAAATGGCTTGAAAANGAATTTTTCACAGCTGATGACTAGCGCAACAACTGAGGNGGATGAATGGCAGAGCGCTTCATCTATTCACCAGAAACCATCATCAAGGCATACAGCATTGGTGTGTTTCCAATGGCTGAAGCACATGATTCTGAGGATATTTATTTTTATGAGCCGGATATGCGCGGCGTTATTCCTGTCTGCCCCCCACATATCCCGAAAAAGCTATTAAAGCTGGTCCGGCATACAAAGTGGACTGTAACACTGGATCGTGATTTTCGCGGGGTTATAGAGGGATGTGCTGAAATTCGGGAAGGACGACATGACAGTTGGATCAACCCGGAAATCAAGCGCCTTTATCTAAGCTTACATAAAATGGGGTTTGCCCACTCTGTGGAAGTTTGGGATGCCCAGCAGCTCATTGGCGGCCTATATGGCGTTCATCTTGGTGCGGCTTTTTTTGGGGAATCGATGTTTTCACGCGCTAGCAATGCCTCCAAACTGGCACTCGCACATTTAATGGCTAGGCTGTATCATGCTGGCTTTTCACTTCTTGATGCACAGTTCAGTAATGCGCATCTTCTACAATTTGGATTGGTTGAAATCCCCAAAGACCAGTTTCGCTCATTATTGAATGATGCCCTGCAAACGCATCAGAATTGGCCGTTAACAGCAACCGCTAATGATGTGTTTGTTCACTTNGCACAGGCCAGAAGNGTAACATCATAAACGGGATGTTCCAGNGAGGATACAGCAGGACTTGATGCAAACATCCACCCCGAGAAAACTGTAATTTTGTCAGCCTCTTCATTATCCGCAAAACCAACATCCCGAATTTCCAGAAAAGCAGCAGCCTCAGGAGGGACTTCAGGCGGGGTAAAAGCGCAATGTTTCAATTCAATTTCAAGTGTACCAAATTGAAAAGGCTGATTCAGCGTTACCGGAACTGTGGCAATCCGTGCTGTAATCTTGTCTAGTGTTTGCACTAATGCCTGCTCAGACGACAACCAGCTATTGGCCTGTACCTCGCTCACGAAAATGCTAATCACCATGCCGACAAACAGGCAGAACAACAAACAGAATCTGTTCATCCGTTCAACTGTCATTACCCTGAAAAACAATCTTGCCAAGCAGATCAGAAAGGCTGACCGGGTCGCGCGTATCGTATATAACGGTACCCTCAGGCATGAGGTCATCATCAGCACCAGGGAGAAGTTCAAGAAAATTACCACCCAAAAGCGAGGCGGCAGTGATCCGTGCCGATGTATCTGACGGTAGTTTCACTGCATCCTCTATCCGCATATCTATGCGTGCAGCATAAGTAACCGGATCAAGAGACTGCCCAACAATCTGACCAACCTTTATACCAGACAGCCGCACTTCATCCCCAACCGACAGCCCGCCTGTTGTGCCAAACTCAGCATGGATCAGATAGCCGTTTGCTGATTTTATGTTAGAGGCCTGATACACCAGCATTGCAAAAATAGTGGCCGCTGTTAGAACAACCAGTCCCATCAGAGTTTCCAGTGCGCTTCGCTTCAACATTACTACCTCTTTGTTGTCTAGCTGACCGTCCGAATCTAAGGTGTCCAGGCCTCATAATCACCAGTTGCTTTGTCACGTCGCCCCCCTTTCAGAATATGTCCAGCTGGCCGGTAGGCATATTTAGTTCCGGTCAGATTTGGCAGGTGCTCCTGCTGCCAATCATGCACGGCGTAGCCTGTTTCGGGTGGCGGCTGCTGTTCCGTATAATGTAGCCAGCCATGCCAGTCTGGTGGCACCTTACTTGCTTCAACGTGACCTTTATACAATACGTATCTCCTTTTGCGCTGGCCACGTCTTGCTTTGCGTGTTTCAAAATACTGATTGCCAAATTCATCCCGACCGACTTTCTGCGCTGTCAGCCTAATCATCAGTTTGGATATTAAATGCATCTCTTTTCCGACTATTCCTGCTTCTCAAATTGCGTATTTCTTTCGCATAGGGACCCTATGCTACATTTACGTAACATAAATTTAGTTTATAGTCTTGGGCAATGATTTTGACAACAAAAACCAGAAGGCGTTACATGCCTTCACTTCTGGAAAAGTCAAGTTGATTCAAGAAAAAAAAAGACATAAAAAGTCAAAAAAACGGCCGTGGAGCGATTGCATGAACACCCCACATCATGTAGCTTAATCTTTCTTGGTGACTATATATTGTGTGTTAAGCTGGCAACAACGCTGCTTAAACTACGGTTTTTTTTCGTTTTACGTATTATAATTAGAGGGCAAAGATGAAATTCGAAAGACGTTTCACAAAGGCAGGTCAAGGCACGTATGACCAAATACCATTCCGGTCAGCTTCCTCTGAAATTCGCAATCCAGACGGAACTGTCGTCTTTTCAGCAGAAAACATTGAAGTGCCTCAACAATACAGTCAGGTCGCAACAGATATCCTAGCCCAGAAATATTTCCGTAAAGCCGGCGTGGCTGCCAAGCTTAAACGTGTTGAAGAAAATGACGTGCCCTCCTGGCTATGGCGCTCTGCTCCAGACAAAAAGGCACTTGAAAAACTACCTGAAGAGGAGCGTTTTGGCGGAGAAACCTCAGCCAAACAAGTCTTCAACCGTCTGGTTGGCACTTGGACATATTGGGCATGGAAAGCCAACTACTTCTCAAGCGAAGAAGATGCGAAAACTTATTATGACGAAATGAGCCACATGCTGGCCTGTCAGATGGCTGCCCCAAACTCACCACAATGGTTTAACACGGGATTGCACTGGGCCTACGGTATTGATGGACCCAGCCAGGGCCACTTTTACGTAGACTATAAAACTGGTAAGATGGTGAAATCCAAATCATCTTATGAGCACCCGCAGCCCCACGCCTGCTTCATCCAGTCTGTTGGCGATGATCTGGTCAATGAAGGAGGCATCATGGATCTGTGGGTCCGTGAAGCACGGTTGTTCAAATATGGGTCAGGCACAGGTTCCAACTTTTCACGTTTGCGGGGTTCCGGGGAAAGCCTATCCGGAGGTGGTAAATCCTCCGGCCTGATGAGCTTTTTGAAAATTGGAGACCGGGCAGCGGGGGCGATTAAGTCGGGTGGCACCACGCGCCGGGCAGCTAAGATGGTCACGGTCGATATCGATCATCCTGATATCGAGGAATATATTGACTGGAAGGTTGTGGAAGAACAGAAAGTGGCTGCTTTAGTAGCTGGTTCAAAATTGGCCCAGAAACACATGTCAGAAGTGATGGCAGCATGCGTTAACGCAGCTGATTTAGATGATAAGGACAGGTATGACCCAAAGGCGAATAAGGCCCTAAAACGGGCAATATTGTCTGCGCGTAAATCAATGATCCCAGAAAATTATGTTCAGCGGGTAATTCAATTTGCACAGCAGGGCTTCACGGAAATCAGCTTCAAGACCTATGACACGGACTGGGACTCAGAAGCATATTTGACAGTCGCCGGGCAGAATTCAAATAACTCTGTTAGGGTGACCAACGCCTTTCTGAATGCGGTAGCTGATAACAGTGACTGGGAACTGATAAGACGAACAGACGGCAAGGTTGCTGAAACCGTGAATGCCTCTGAGCTATGGGACAAAATTGCACATGCGGCATGGGCCTGTGCTGACCCCGGCCTACAGTATGACACCACAATTAATGAGTGGCACACCTGCCCTGACGGAGGGCGGATTAACGCATCAAACCCCTGTTCAGAATACATGTTCCTAGATGATACGGCCTGTAATCTGGCATCATTGAACCTTATGCAATTCCGGCATGATGACGGCAGTTTTGATATTGAAAAGTTTGAGCATGCTGTCCGCTTGTGGACCTTAACTCTCGAAACATCAGTTCTGATGGCACAGTTCCCATCACGGGAAATTGCGCAAGGATCATATGATTACAGAACGCTTGGTCTTGGCTTTGCCAATATCGGCGGCATGCTGATGGCAGCAGGATATTCATATGACAGTGATGAAGCACGTGCCTTATGTGGTGCGATATCAGCTATTATGACAGGTCGGTCATACGCCACATCAGCAGAGCTGGCAGCAGAGGCTGGCCCGTTCCCGCTTTATCAGGACAATGCTGAACATATTCTGCGGGTAATGCGTAATCACCGTCTTGCTGCCTATGGAGAGGCAGAAGGTTATGAGGGTTTGACTGTATTGCCCGTCCCACTTGATCACGCCAGCTGCCCGGATAAGAAGATGATCAAACATGCAAAAGCAGCATGGGATGATGCGTTAAAACTCGGTGAAAAGTATGGCTACCGTAATGCACAATCTACCGTCATCGCACCAACCGGCACAATCGGTCTAGTGATGGATTGTGACACCACGGGGATTGAGCCAGACTTTGCAATTGTAAAATTCAAGAAACTGGCTGGTGGTGGTTACTTCAAAATCATTAACCGTGTTGTTCCTGAGGCCTTGACAGGTCTTGGCTATACACCAGACCAAATTGACGACATTACCCGCTATGCCGTTGGTCACGGTAATCTGGAAAGCTGCCAGGCCATCTCACTAAATGCACTGAGAGAAAAAGGTTTCACAGATGCTGTCTTAACCCAGCTTGCAGATTCACTTGAAAACGCATTTGACATCAAGTTCGCTTTCAACCGATTCAGCCTTGGCAATGAGTTCTGCAAGGAAACTCTTGGATTTAGTGAAGACCAGCTAAATGATTTTAACTTTAATATGCTTGAAGCGCTGGGCTTTTCAAAAGAGGAAATTGAAGCTGCAAACATCCATGTCTGCGGGTCCATGACCGTTGAAGGTGCGCCGCATATGAAAGACGAGCATTTGCAGATATTTGATTGTGCGAATGTCTGTGGGCGCATTGGCAAACGATTCTTGTCAGTCAGCAGTCATATAACCATGATGGCCGCCGCACAACCATTCATATCAGGCGCGATTTCTAAGACAATTAATATGCCGAACAGTGCAACTGTTCAGGAATGTGGTGAAGCCTACATGCAAAGTTGGAAGCTGGGCCTGAAGGCAAATGCACTTTACCGTGACGGTTCAAAGCTTAGTCAACCTCTGTCATCTGCTCTTGTCGATGATGAGGACGCAGATATCGATGAACTAGCTGCCGCTCCCACTACACAAATTATTGAAAAGGTTGTGGAACGTATAGTGCGCAATGAAGAGCGTCAACGCCTCCCTGACAGGCGCAAGGGCTATACCCAAAAAGCTTCTGTTGGTGGGCATAAGGTTTATCTGCGGACAGGCGAATATGAGGATGGGCGTCTGGGTGAAATTTTCATCGATATGCATAAAGAAGGTGCAGCTTTCCGNTCGCTGATGAATAATTTTGCCATCGCAGTATCTATTGGCCTTCAGTATGGCGTCCCCTTAGAGGAATATGTTGAAGCATTCACCTTTACCCGGTTTGAGCCACAAGGCATTGTCACAGGTAACGATGCAATAAAAATGTCGACATCCATCCTCGATTATACTTTCCGCGAATTGGCCATATCTTATCTGGACAGACATGATTTAGGGCATGTCAGTGCTGATGACCTAGATATGGATACAACCGGTGGCGGCGAAGCCCAGTCTGCACTGGTCAACAAGGTTACCAGCAGAGGATTTATCCGTAAGCAGGGTTTGGTCGTTTACTCAAACGACAGCTCAGCAGCCCAAGCCGTGGCAACAGACCAGACAGCCACCACCAGCCTGAAGCCGGCCACAACAAGTGCCGGCCTTGCAAAAGCAGTTGCAAATGAGGCGATGGCTGAGGCAGCAACAGCAACTGATGTCATGGAAAACCGGCGCAAAGAAGCACGCTTACAGGGTTATGAAGGGGAATCCTGCCCTGAATGTCAAAACTTCACGCTGGTCAGAAATGGGACCTGTCTGAAATGCAACACCTGTGGTGCCACGACAGGTTGCAGCTAAAACAGATAAAACACATTATGAAATTAGCAACGATGCTCATGCAGAATGACCGGGTCTTACTGTAGATTAGGCGGCCCGTTATGTCGGTTAAGGACTTCCTTATTTGTGTTTGTGCCTGTATCTTACCTTGGATGAATGAATTTGAATGGAGTCTATTATGACATCATCTGCAGTTGACAATCTGAGCCGTCTAGGCATCACTTTGCCTGATGCCCCCGCACCAGCAGCTAATTACGTTCCTTATGTTACTGTCGGCAATATGGTTTTCGTTTCTGGGCAACTTCCTCTTGTTGAAGGGAAGTTATCTGTTACCGGCCATGTCGGCAATGACGTAACAACCGAACAGGCCGCCAAGCAGGCAAGACAATGCGCCATTAATCTTCTGGCCCAACTGAATTCCGCCTGTGGGGGTGACCTTGGCCGTGTAAAACAAGTGGTGAAGCTAGGCGGGTTTGTTGCCTGTGCAGATAGTTTTACTGACCAGCCAGAAGTGATAAACGGTGCATCTGATCTAATGGTTGAAGTCTTTGGTGACGCTGGCCGTCATGCCCGTTTCGCTGTAGGCTCTAACAATCTTCCACGCGGAACATGTGTTGAAGTAGAGGGCACATTTTTGATCGACTGACGCCGCCAGCGATGGCTGGACGAAGGTCTACCGTTCTTTACCGCATATAATTGTTAGGTTAAGTCGTAAACACGGCCTTGCCAGTTCATTTGGCAGGGCCATATTTATGACATGAAAAATAAGGGTGAATTAAAGGTGAATATAACAGCGCATACCACACTGTCGTCATTTACCGCAGATGAATGGGACAGACTGAACCCGAGCAAGCACCCGTTTCTTTGCTATGCATTTCTCAAAGCACTGGAAGATAGTGGTTCTGTTGGTGGGCGGACCGGGTGGGATATGCTTTTTCTGGCAGCAAGAGAGGATAGCTCTGATCTGCTGGTGGGCATTCTACCTGCTTATATCAAGCATCATTCTTATGGTGAATATGTTTTTGACCACAGCTGGGCCCATGCNTTTGAGCGCGCAGGCGGACGATATTATCCAAAACTATTATGTGCCGTTCCCTTTACACCTGTCCCTGGGCCTCGTCTTTTATATGATCATCATCATCCGGAAATTATCCACAACCTGCTGAATGCGTTAGAGAAGATCGCAAGAGACAATCAGATTTCGTCTGCTCATGTAAATTTCATTNTAGATGAAGATCGGAATGTTCTNAAAGATAAAGGCTGGATGATCAGAACTGGCGTTCAATTTCACTGGCAGAATAACAACTACAACTGTTTTGATGATTTTCTGGCCAGTTTGTCATCACGCAAACGAAAGACATTACGAAAGGAGAGACAAGGCCTTTTTCACAAAGGCATCACATTTCATCAGCTTACCGACACTGATATTAAACCAGAACATTGGGATCGTTTTTATCAGTTTTATCTGTCTACAATCGAAAAAAAATGGGGAGGTGCTTATCTGACAGAAAGCTTTTTCCACCAGATTGGCATGCAGATGTCAGATCAGATTTTACTGGTCTTNGCCGAAAAAGACGGACAGCTGATCGCAGGCGCACTCAATTTTATTGGTCAGGATTCACTTTATGGCCGGAATTGGGGATGTATTGAACATATTCCGAATCTACATTTTGAGACCTGTTATTATCAGGCAATTGACTTTGCCATCAGCAGAAAGTTGGCCACAGTCGAAGCTGGCGCCCAGGGTCTGCATAAAGTGCAGCGAGGCTATCTACCTGTCTATACCTATTCGGCACATTGGCTGGCTGATTCACAATTCTCGGAAGCAGTCAGCCGTTTCCTGAGTCAGGAGCAGGCTGCTGTTGAAGAAGACGCTCGATCTATAGACGAAATCAGCCCATACCGCCGTGAAAATAAAGCAGATTAGACCTTGCTCAGGCTTTTTTTGCCTCGCGGTTTGTGCTGCGCTGCTTTCGACTTCACCTTTTTCGGAGATTTATTATCTATCTGTTGCGCACGCGGCGCGGCAACTGTCACAACCAATTCATGATCAATAACTATGACCTCAACAACACCGCCCTGTTCCAACTCACCAAACAACAGATGATCAGCAAGAGGCTTTTTTATCTTTTCCTGAACCAGCCGTGCTAAGGGGCGTGCGCCATAGGCCTTATCATAGCCCCGTTCAGCGAGCCAATCACGTGCAGGGTCGTCGAGGACTATATCAACCTGCCGATCACCGAGCTGGACTTCAAGCTGCATAACGAATTTATCAACAACCTTACGTACAACATCTGTTTCCAGAGGTGCGAACGGTATTACCGCATCAAGCCGGTTTCTGAATTCCGGCGTGAAGGCTTTTTCAATGGCTTCTGTTCCAGCTTCAAGCTTCTGACCACGGCCAAAGCCAATTTGCTGTTTTGCCATTTCAGCTGCGCCCGCATTTGTTGTCATAATCAGAATAACATTGCGGAAATCTACTGATTTGCCGTTACTGTCCGTCAGTCGCCCATGATCCATAACCTGAAGCAGAATGTTAAATAAATCAGGATGCGCTTTTTCAATCTCATCAAGCAACAAAACTGCGTGCGGCGTCTGGTCAACAGCATCGGTTAATAAGCCCCCCTGATCAAAACCGACATATCCCGGAGGAGCGCCAATAAGCCGGCTTACCGTGTGGCGTTCCATATATTCGGACATATCGAAACGGATGAGTTTAACCCCTAAAATTTCAGAAAGCTGGCGGGCAGCTTCTGTCTTACCCACACCTGTTGGCCCAGAAAACAAATAATTGCCAATCGGTTTTTCTGGTTCACGCAAGCCCGCCCGTGACAATTTGATGGCGGACGCAAGGGTTGATAAGGCCTGATCCTGACCAAACACCATCCGCTGCAGGTCTGTTTCAAGTGTCTTTAAGGCGCTCTTATCATCACGGCTAACCTGTTTTGACGGAATCCGTGCAATTGAAGAAATTGTCGTTTCGATTTCTTTCTGTCCAATCACTTGCCGGCGCCGTGATGGTGGCAACAAATTCTGCGCTGCGGCTGCCTCATCAATCACATCGATGGCTTTGTCAGGCAATTTACGATCGTTGATATAACGCGCTGACAGTTCAACAGCCTGTTTTAAAGCTGCGCTGGTAAACCGAACGCCGTGATGTTCTTCATAACGCTGTTTCAGCCCATGCAGAATGCGGATACTGTCTGGCACAGATGGCTCTGTGATATCAATTTTCTGAAATCTGCGGGCAAGCGCTCGGTCTTTTTCAAAATAGGATCTGAACTCTTTATAAGTGGTTGACCCAATGCAGCGTAGCCCTCCTGTCTGCAAAGCAGGCTTCAACAGGTTAGAGGCATCCATAGCTCCCCCAGACGTAGCCCCCGCGCCAATGATTGTATGAATCTCATCGATAAACAGAATCGCATTATCGTCTTGTTCAACTTGTTTCATAACCGCTTTCAGTCGTTCCTCAAAGTCACCGCGATAGCGCGTTCCAGCAAGCAACTGGCCCATATCCAGCGCATAAATAACTGCTGATTTTAAAACATCCGGAACTGTCCCCTGAACCACCCGCAGGGCAAGCCCCTCAGCAATAGCTGTTTTGCCAACGCCTGGGTCGCCCACATATAAAGGATTGTTTTTGGTACGCCGGCATAAAACCTGTATTGTCCTGTCAACTTCCTTATCTCTGCCTATTAAAGGGTCAACACGCCCGTCTCTAGCTTTTGCCATCAGGTCGACAGCATATTCAGACAGTGGGTCAGACTTACTCCCTTCACCATCTGCTAACTTATCATCGCTCTGGTCTGTGCCTTGCACAGTTCCACCATTGCCATGGCTGACAAAACTCACCGCATCAAGACGCGACATGTTCAGTGAGTTCAAGAACCACACTGCATAACTTTCACGCTCAGAATACATGGCGATTAGGATATTCGCTCCTGTTGCAGCACCTCGGCCAGAAGACTGCGTGTGAATGATGGCTCGCTGAACAACGCGCTGAAAGCCGGCTGTTGGCTGCACTTCCAGATTTTCAGATGGATTCACAATAGAAGATAATTCATCTTCAATGTGATTGACTAAAAGATCACGTAACTCGCTGATGTCAACTTTGCAGCCCTTTAGAACCCCAATCGCATCCTCATCATCGATCAAAGCAAGTAAAAGATGCTCAAGGGTTGCAAATTCGTGTGAACGCTCACCAGCTATTGACAATGCGCGCCGCAGTGTCTCTTCAAGATCTGGGGACAACATAATCCAGCTACTCCTTTTCTAGCTGCAATTGCAGAGGGTGTTCATTCTGCCGGGCAAAATTCATCACTTGACTAGCCTTTGCCTCGGCAATCTCAAAAGTATAAACGCCGCAAATACCGACACCTCGCTGATGAACGTGCAACATAATCTGCTGCGCTGNTTCATGATTATGACCAAAAAAGCGCTGAAGGACGAGCACCACAAATTCCATAGGAGTGTAATCGTCGTTCAGCATAAGAACGCGATAGAGCGATGGCTTTTCTGTCTTCTCTTTTTTTTCAAGAAGAACGCCGCCAGTTGCATCATCATCTTCAGACCGATTGTTTCTGCTCATTTTGGTTAAACTCTTAGACTCAATATTATCGTCAACATTTTTAACACCCTTAACTTAATATTGGCACTTAAATTGAATAATTGAAGTCATAAAGCTGGAAAAATCCGCATCGTGATGTCAATTCTACCTTTTTACCGTTGCTTACGCCAGCAATCACTTGTTTCTGTTACGAGATATAGTATGGTTAAGACCATAATGAGCTGCTTGCCACTAAATATAGGTCACACCAAATCGACCCCATTGGCCCGAATTTTGTTTCAGAAAGCGGTAAAACGGCTTATATTTATGACTTGTATCGTCTTCAGTCTTAGCCTTTTGACCAGCCCTCCAGCTGTAGCCAACCCGAAATATGCCTCTATCATTGTGGAAGAATCCAGTGGACGGGTTCTCTATTCCCGTAGTGCCGATAAACAACTTTTTCCAGCGTCACTAACTAAAATAATGACCTTATATCTGCTGTTTGAAGCACTCCAGAACCGGCGCATAACCCTTGGGACACGCATGAAAGTCAGNAAGGTCGCTGCCAGCAGATCACCCTCAAAATTGTATCTAAAGCCCGGCCAGACCATCACCGTAGAGAACGCCATTCTGGCCCTGGTTACAAAGTCAGCAAATGATGTAGCAACTGTTGTCTCAGAACATCTGGGAGGCAACGAACGCAATTTTGCAAAAAAAATGACCCGCAAGGCTAAAGCTATTGGCATGAAACGCACAATTTTTAAAAATGCCTCTGGTCTGCCTAACCAAGCGCAACTGAGCACGGCACGTGATATGGCGCGTCTAGGGATCGCCATTCGTCGCGACTTTCCGCAATATTTTAAATATTTCAATAGCACCAGCTTTAACTGGAAAGGACGTAAATTCAGAAATCACAACAAGTTGTTAACTCAATTAAAAGGCACAGATGGCATTAAAACAGGATATATTAATGCCTCTGGCTTTAATCTTGTTGCCACAACAGAGCGAAATGGTGTGCGTCTAGTTGGGGTAGTCTTTGGCGGTAAAACTGGCAAAAGCCGTGATAAGCATATGATCAGCCTGCTTNACCGTCAGTTCGAACGAATCAAGCCTGTTCAGGTGAAATCGACGCCTATGCCTGCAACTCCCTTATCACGGCCAGACAACTTTCTGGCTGCAAATCTGCTGCCAGAGTTCCAGAAACCACCCGTAACTAACGATCTTCAGATTGCTTCAAGGCCTCTAGTGCGGGCTGAAACCATATCCCCTGCCCCTTTGGTAAATACCTTGTCCCGGGAAGTGTCTGTGCCACCACCGCTCTGGTCTATTCAAGTTGGCAGCTTCACAAGGCGCGTATCCGCTCACAAGGCTGCGATTAAGGCCCGCCAAACCGCACGTGATACGCTAAATCTGACACCAGCTGAGCTTTCTGTTGTCACCAGAGGCGGGTTACCATTGTGGCGTGTGCGGTTCCGCAATCTAGACGAAAACCGGGCTAGGGCAGCTTGTGCAGCCTTATTATCAGCAGGGTCAACCTGTATTGCCCTGCCTGTATCTGTCACAGATGCCGGATAAGANAATCCAGCTGTAACACCTAGTGAAAATCACGGCTTTTCAAGCGGGGGGCCTGTTGGTCACTAGCGTGTAAAAACCCCAGATAAGAATCACAATTGTGCACAGATTCAGCAATGAAGTGGGTGATTGAACCCTGCCGCTGCAAACGGCCATATACTCCCATCAGATGCGCCCCAAGTAGGGCTGTTCTGTCCCGTTCAACAATATGCGGCCAGACAATTACATTCACAGATAACAGACTGTCTTCAATAGTAACAAACACTGTGCCTTTAGCTGTACCAGGACGCTGACGCATAGTAACAAGCCCAATAAGGCGCAGACGCCGCCCATTTGGCGCCTCGTCAATCGCAGAGCAGCCCTGCCATCTGTCTTTTTCAAACCAGGCCTTCAGACTGTCTACCGGATGCCCTTTCAGGGACAGGCCTGTTGCCGTATAATCCTGCGCAATCTGTTCACCAAACAAGCTGGGCGGCAGTTTCAGATAGCTATCATCATCCTGTTTTATAATTTTAGTCCGGTTGTCTGCTTGCGCGAATAAAGGTAGCTTATTCATTTGTAGACGACCCTGCTTACGGGCCTGCCAGAACCCTTGTCGTGCGTTCAACCCTAATGAGCACAATCCATCTGCGGCTGCAATCAGCTCAATTGTCTTTGCAGAGATATCTGACCTAGTAATAATATCCTCAACAGACTGATAACTCTCGCTACGGCAGGCCGTTATCCGCGCTGCTTCTACGGCATTCAACCCTTTGACCAGACGTAGACCCAAACGCAGTGCATGACGGGCCTGAGGGACGGGTTCAATAGTTGAGTCCCATGCCGAATGGTTAATATCAACAGGCCGCACCTCTACCCCGCTGCGCTGCGCATCAGCAATAAGCTGTGCGGGGCTGTAAAATCCCATTGGCTGNGCATTTAATAGTGCACATGTAAACACCTCAGGATAATGGCATTTCAACCAGGCTGAGGCATAAACTAGCAGTGCAAAACTGGCGGCATGCGATTCTGGAAATCCATATGTGCCAAANCCTTCAATTTGTTTAAAACAACGCTGCGCAAATTCGGCATCATATCCCCGTTCAATCATGCCATTCACCATCTTATCAAAAAACGTATGGATATCCCCGTTTTTACGAAAGGTGGCCATAGCCCGCCTGAGCCTGTCTGCCTCTGCCCCGCTGAATCCAGCCCCGACAATCGCAATTTTCATTGCCTGTTCCTGAAAAAGGGGTACACCAAGCGTACGGTCAAGGACAGAACGCAGCTCATCAGACGGATAGTCAACATATTCAAGACCAGCCCGGCGACGTAGATAAGGATGAATCATATCCCCTTGAATAGGTCCCGGGCGGACAATTGCCACCTGAACGATCAGATCATGAAAGCAACGTGGCTGAAGACGAGGTAGCATCGCCATCTGGGCCCGCGATTCCACCTGAAACACACCAACTGATTCCCCTCGGCAGAGCATGTCATAGGTACGTTTATCTTCTGGCGGAATTGTTGCCAGTGTCAGGGTCATATGATAATGACGCTGCATCAACGCAAATGCACCGGCAAGACAGCTGAGCATGCCCAGAGCCAGCACATCAATTTTTAACAGCCCCAGCGCATCTAGATCATCTTTATCCCATTCAATGATGCTGCGTCCCTGCATGGCTGCTGGCCGAACCACACACAGTTTATCCAGCCGATCCTGCACGATCACAAATCCCCCAACATGTTGAGAGAGATGGCGTGGAAACCCCTGAATCTGGCGGGCCAGCCTGACCACCATCTGCAAAGTCGGATCCTGAACATCAAGCCCGACTGCGCGCAGTGATTCAGAATTCAAACCACTGTTCTTGCGGCCCCACACCTGACCAGACAAAGCCCGCTGAACATCCCGGCTGAGACCAAAAGCCTTTGCAACTTCAACAAAAGCACTGCGCCCCTTATAAGTGATCACAGATGACGCCAGACCTGCACGATGCCGGCCATACCGGTGATAAATATACTGTATGACCTCTTCGCGCCGGTTATGTTCAAAATCCACATCAATATCTGGCGGCTCATTTCGGGCCTCGCTGACAAACCGTTCAAACAGAGGCTCTGAACGGTCAGGATCAACAGATGTGATAAACAAACAATAACAGATTGCTGAATTTGCAGCAGACCCCCGTCCTTGACACAGAATATTGCGGCTACGGGCAAAGCGGACAATATCAAATACCGTTAGGAAAAATGGGGCATAACCCATCTTCCGCACCAAAGCCAGTTCCTTATCCAAATAGGCATTCACCTTATCCGGCACCCCATCAGGATAGCGTTTCCGACTCCCTTCGCGGGCTTGCCAGGTTAATTCATCCATCGCGGACCGGCCAGACCGGCCTTCGTGAGCCGGATAATCATAACGCAAATCATCAAGGCTGAACTGGCANCTGGCGGCAATTTCATCTGCTGTCTGCAACGCTTGTTCAAAACCNTGCCACCGGCGGGCCATCTCATCNGGNGCCAGNAGATGACGTTCAGCATTGCGGGATAATAGCTGTCCAGCTTCAGGCAGGCTGGTTTTATGCCGGATACAGCTAAGCACATCTGCAAGCGGGCGCCGGTCAGGACGATGATATAAAACATGCCCAAGCGCAACAAATCCTAAATTATCTGCCGCTGCTTCCTGGCTGAGGCGATAAAGACGTTCTTCATCACAGCCATCACGCATCAGATAACCGCCAACATACACATCACCTGGAGCAAACAGCCTAATTGTGCGGGCCTGTTCACGATAATCTGTATCCGCCAGAACAGGCGGCAGCGTAATCACAATCACATCAGAAGACAGCCGCCTNAAATCACTGATATGCATATCAGGCAAAGCGCGGTTATTATGACCTGATCGCATCATCGCTGCGCTCAACCACTGACACAGGCTGTGGTAGCCATCCAGAGTGCGGGAATAACATAAAATATCTCCGCCATTATGAAGGCTGACACCTACCCCGCAAATCAGCTTATCAAGAGACAGGCTGGGGACAGGCTTCTGATCCGGATTGTTCTGAGCCGCAATATCCTTTATCGCCATATGCGCACGCACCAGCCCGCCACAGCTGAATCTGTCAGCAATGCCCACAGCTTGCCAACCCAGATGATGAGCATGAGCAACCAGCTCTTCAGGATGTGAAGCGCCAGACAAAAAGCTGAAATTCGTCTGACAGCCTAGAACAGCTTTCGGCCTGTACATCATCTTGTCTGCCATCAGCTGAACAGCCCATATATAAACCAACTGACCTCATCACCGCGTTCAACAAGGCCTTCACGGCACAGCCATAACCGGCGGCCATCTTCAACCTCAACCCGGTAGTAATCACGTGATAATCTATCTGTCCTGTTTGGATCCCACCAGCGGGGGCCAACCCGTTCAGGGCCTGTTGCCCGCAATACTGTCCAGTTATAATGCCGCCAGCGGATCATTGCTGGCGGATGATCCGGCATCATTGCCACAACTTTTACCGGTTCGGGCCTATCCAGCAGACGGACCGGACGCGGCGATGTCAAACCAGTCAAAACAGGCATAGACCACTGACCTGTTTTATCTGTTACATCTGCAACCGGCTGATAGGCCTGGCTGTCAGCGATATGCCAGTCTGATTGGCTGACAACACGCTGAACCTTGTCCGGCCCCAGCCGGGCAGCCAAGATATCGACCATATCACTGACCTGACTTGCCTGCAGACTGTCTTGATCTGTCCCCAGAAGAGCCGTCACAGGAACATCAACCATCAGTTCATGCGCCTGTATCCAGCTGTATTCCACACCAAATTCCGCATCAATTTTTTCAGCTGCCCCTGCCATCAACCGCTGTAAGGTCTGTTCACGCCGACCCGGTCGTGACAAGCGGAAAAGCAAACAGCTGACCTGACCATCTGTGCGCTGCCAGCCCAGCTCAAAAGACCGGGCGGCCAGTTCAGAATCAAGCAGCCTCTCTGCCATTTTTGCTGTCAGTTGACTGACCATATGACATAAGGCCTCATAGCCCATGACCGGTTCTGCCCAGATTTTTGTGACAGCCACAGACTGGACTGGCTGAACTGGTATCTGGCTGTCAGGCTGATCCCCAAAAAGCTGGCTGTAACGCAGAACCATATCCGGGCCAAACCGAGCTGTGAGATCTGCCCGGCCAAGCGGATACAGATGGCTGATTTGCCGCAAGCCTGCCTGGCTGAGCGCATTTAATGTATTTAGCGGCAAGCGCAAGGCTGCCAGCGGTAGGTCAGCAAGAGCCTCCCGCATTCGGGCACGGCGGGCAGGTGCATGTACCGGCTGGGCAGATACATCCCGATGGCAATGTGCTAGTGCAAAAGCCGCCCCAAAAGTTGACGCGCTGGCAATCGATGCACGCAAGCCTGTCTGGCTGATCTGACGATACAGATCAGCACACATCGCTTTGAGCCCACTATCCGTATCATCAGCGTCTGTATCACAAAAATCTGTAGCGTGGGCAAACAGATGACTGGTCCCTGTTGCCTCAATCCAAATCCCCAAACCGTCGGCATCAATACCAGTAACAGGGCTGTACCGGAACGCCCATCGTGCGAAAGCTGTCAATAGGGCCTGATCTGCATTGTGGTCAACTGGCGCAAAGCGCATATCAGGATGCCGGGCCCGCGCATCAGCCACAGATAATCCGGCCTGAACCCCGTCTGCCCGGGCTTCAGCAGACAGATAAACCAACCTATCTGCTCCTTTTTCACGCTGATATAGGCCTATTTTTTCCTGCAATGACCAGCCCTGCATCCGTGCCATGCGCCGGATTGGCAAACATGGCAGGTGCAGATAAATTATTTGCCGATCATCACCAGATACATCCATTGCCCTGCTTTCATGATATAAGCACAGCCATGTCTTACGCTGAAATAGACGCAAGCAGAGCCGGCTTTGAAACGTGCAGCTGGCTGACCTGACCATCCTTATCTGGACAGCTGATAGCTGACTGCAGCCGGCCAGTCAGACCATCATAGACAAGCTTATCTGCACAAGGTGTCCCCTGCCGGCTGTAAGTCAGTTGAACCGACCAGTATGGCCGCCAGTCTGTTTGCAGCCCTTCCCTTTCGGCAAACAGATCAGCTGACGCTGTCGTGATATGCCAGCCTGTCTCAAAACCTGAAACAGGGGCAGGAGGACCCAGCAACAGCCCCATCGTCCCGCCTGCCTTGGCAGCCAAACGTGTGCGGCGGACCCAGCGTTGCCATGTATCTGCACTCCGCGCAAACAAGCCATACTCACCTACAACCGCCAGAACACCCCTGGTCTGCAGAACCTCTTCAAAAGCCCCCATCAGCCGTTTAGGGTGCTGGTCATGAACAAAAATAAACCGTGATGGGGACACCCCTAATGCAGGCAGGGCAGATGCCAGTATGTGGCCAGCATGGCCAGCATGGCTGGGACTACACCAGACCACAGGTGAGAGGGTGTCCTGATCCATCATAAACCGCAGCAAGGCCAGCACAAAACCTGTTGCTGCCCCATCAAATGACCGACCTGTCATCAGATGCACATGCCCAAACCGCAGTCCTCCTGATAAGGCTATGTCAAACCGGTCCACCTTTAGCTGAAGAGTTGGGAAAGACCGGGCTGTGTCAGCCTGCCTGATTTGCGTTTTCAGTTCAGAAAACCGGCTAGCTTTGCATGAGGAGGAAATATATCCACCCCTGCCACCCTGAATCAAATCAGAAGACCCTTTCACCGGCCCGTCTGAAACAGAAGATTTAAAATATGTTGTCTGCATGATCTGTAGCCTGAGCATGACCCCCCTCACGCTGTCATCACTCATCCGATTTATATCCGAATCATCTATTCAAAAGGGTTAATCAGAATAGAACAAAACAAGAACATTGTCAAGTTCAGAAAACAGACCCGTTCTGGACTAAACATCAGACGTTTACAGAAAATGGCGCAAAATCGGGATTATTCAGAATAAAGCTCAGGTCAGCTGAGATCGTCATCTGGGTCCTGCCANGCCGCTTCATCATGACCAGANCGGGCAGAANAAAAGCTTAACGCCATCAGGCCNCCTCCCAGGACCACCATGCCAACTGAACCGGCAATAAGNGCAATCCAGCCATGCANGCCAAGGGCAATCTNTCCCATCTGATACCAGACAANATAACTGCTGAGAGCGANCACAATGAGNCTGGTCATAGCAAACAGNANAGCTANANCTGTCCGCCGTCTGCGCTGNTCTGTTTGTTTATCNGCAGGCATTTTTAGNCTTTCTTAAGCTGTCNAGNACAAAGCTGGCCATGTTTGAACTGTTNAGGATAACAACTCTATTNTGCGGCAAGTTCGCTTTCAACAAGAGCNGCCCAATAGCTGGTTCCTGTTGGCAGAATTTCATCATTNAAATCATAACCAGTNTTATGCAGCATTCTGCCGGCTTCAGCTTCCCCTGCNCCCAACCAGATNTAGGCNCCTGGCTTTGCTTCCAGCATAAAGGCAAAATCTTCNGCACCCATAGANGGTTCCGGGTTCATATGGACGCGGTCTNNTCCCACGACCNCCCGAGCCACATCCGCAGCCCGTATGGCCTCTGCCTGNTGGTTAACTGTTGGCGGATANCCTTGCCGCCAGTCAAGCNAAACTGNACAGCCATGCGACTCAGCGGTAAGCNTGGACACATCGCGAAGCGATTGTTCTANCCTGGCTCGTGTTTCCGGGCGGAAGGCGCGAACTGTCCCGCCTAATGTGACCTCATCAGGAATGACATTAAACGCGCTACCACCATGAATCGTGGTGATCGACAAAACAGAGGAATCCTGCGGATTCGTGTGCCGGGAGACCAGCATCTGCAAGGCCTGCACAATGTGTGCGGCCGCCAGGACTGGATCGATAGCCTGATGCGGCATCGCAGCATGACCACCACGTCCAATCACTGTCATCTCAAAATGATCTGCACTGGCCATGCTCGCGCCTTCTGAAACAGCAATTTCACCTGCGGGTAGGCCAGGCCAGTTATGCATGCCCCAAACCGTTTCCATCTGATGATCAGCAAACAGACCCTCATCAATCATCTTAGCGGCCCCTGCACCACCTTCTTCTGCAGGCTGGAAGATAAAATAGACAGTGCCGTCAAAATTACGTGTTTCCGCAAGATACCGGGCCGCTCCCAACAGCATGGTCATATGTCCATCATGGCCACAGGCATGCATACGGCCTTCTGTTTTTGATTTATGCTCAAAGTCATTTGTTTCCGGCATGGGCAGGCCGTCCATATCTGCCCGCAGACCAATTGACCGGCCTGTATCAGTCTTACCTTTCAATATGCCAACGACACCAGTGCCGGCTAAACCCCTGACTACATCAATACCAAATTCGGCCAATTTGCCGGCAATGAAATCAGAGGTCCACACCTCTTCATAACAGGTCTCAGGATGGCTGTGCAGCTGACGGCGCCACTGTGTCATCTCATCATGAAAATCTGCCACGCGGTTGATGATTGCCATAACTGAACCTCAATTGTGTAACGATTTTTCAAATGACATCATAGGTGAGCCTTAGGCATATGTCGACCAAGCAAAATGGCAAGTCGCCATTAAGACAGGTTTTTTTCATAATCTGAGCAATTTTAGGGCTTGAATTTTTGGACTATGTTTGTGTTTTTTTCTATGCTGGTCGAGCAAGTCAAACCTAATCACACAAAAGACAGTAAACCAAGAGGATATTTCATTATGGCTGGGCCGGTTTTGGATCGGGGAATTGGTGGGCTGAGAGAAAAAGCCAAACGTTATTCTGTGTTTTCTTTGGCACGACAGGCGGCATCATATCATACAGGCTGGCAACAGGCCTGGCGGCATGCTGAACCAAAAAGCGAATACGACGCAATAATTATTGGCGGCGGCGGTCATGGTCTGGCAACAGCCTATTATCTTGCAGCTGTTCACGGCATGACAAATATTGCCGTAATTGAAAAAGGCTGGCTAGGTGGCGGTAATACAGGCCGAAACACAACGATTATCCGCTCAAACTATCTGTGGGATGAATCCGCATCCATTTACGAACATGCGCTTAAGTTGTGGGAAGGGCTGGCACAGGATTTGAACTTTAACATCATGTTTTCCCAGCGAGGGGTGCTGACCATTGCCCATTCTGAACATGAGCTGAAAGAGATGTCGCGGCGGGTTCACGCAATCCGTCTGAACGGGATTGATTCCGAAATTCTTAGCCCTCAAGAGATCAAGGCATTCGTACCGATTATGAATATAGACCAGTCAATCCGCTACCCGGTTATGGGTGGTTTTCTGCAAAAACGCGGCGGCACAGCCCGTCATGATGCGGTTGCCTGGGGCTTTGCCCGCGCAGCAGATAACCTGGGCGTTGATATCATACAAAACTGCGAGGTAACCGCCTTGCGTCGGTCAGGCCGCCGGATTACCGGCATTGAAACGACCAAGGGCGTGATCAAGACAAGTAAAGTAGGCTGTGTTGTTGCTGGTCATTCTTCTGTATTGGCTGAAATGGCCGGCATGCATCTGCCGTTAGCCAGCCGGCCTCTGCAAGCCCTGGTCTCTGAGCCGGTCAAGCCGATACTGGACACGGTCATTATGTCAAATGCAGTTCATATGTATATCAGTCAGTCAAACAAAGGCGAAATGGTTCTGGGTGCTGGGGTGGATAAATACAATTCTTATGCACAGCGGGGTTCATTTCCAGTTCCAGAGCATATGCTGGAAGCTGCGGTAGAACTTTTTCCGGTGTTATCACGTCTGCGGATGCTGCGGCATTGGGGTGGCATTGTGGATACCTGTCCTGATGCTTCGCCAATTATCTCTAAGACGGATGTTGCCGGGCTATATTTCAACTGCGGCTGGGGCACAGGTGGTTTTAAGGCCACACCGGGGTCAGGTCATGTGTTTGCTGATCTGATTGCGAACGATCGCCCGAATGCGATTGCTGAGCCCTATGCGCTGAAACGGTTCGAGACAGGATTCCTGATCGATGAGCATGGCGCGGCAGGTGTCGCCCATTAACTGTATTCCAAGTCAAGAGAAGAGTTAAAATCATGTTACAGCTTAACTGCCCCTTTTGCGGGCCAAGAGATGAAGCGGAGTTCGGCTGCGGCGGTGAGGCCCATGTCGCCCGCCCGCTGGCCCGTAATCAGCTGAGCGATAAGGATTTTGCTGATTATCTGTTTCTGCGGGATAATCCAAAAGGGATTTTTCTAGAACGCTGGCGTCATGCAGCAGGATGCCGGCGCTGGTTTAATGTTGCACGTCATACCGTCAGCCACGAGATTATTGAGATCTATGCAATGGGCAGCCTGCCCAAAAGCAAGGCCGCACGGCAGGCTTATCAGGACAGCTGGCGCCGTAAAACAGCCGCAGAGGCCGCTTCAAAACCGGCAAAAAAAGGTAAAGAGGCACGCTGATGGCGAAGAACAAACAGTTTATGCGTGTGAAGGGCGGTTCTGTTGTGCAGCAAGACAGGCTGGTGCAGTTCACTTTTGATGGCAAAAGCTATATGGGCTGCGCCGGCGATACGCTGGCTTCTGCCCTACTGGCCAATAATGTTCATTTGGTCGGCCGGTCTTTTAAATATCACCGCCCGCGTGGCATTATGGCTGCCGGGGCTGAAGAAGCAAATGCGCTGGTTCAGGTCGGAACAGGTGGCCGGGTTGAGCCTAATCTGCGGGCAACGCAGGTCGAGTTGTATGACGGGTTGGTAGCAAAGTCGCAAAACCGTTTCCCGACCCTGAAATTTGATCTGGGTGAGGTAAACTCCCTTTTATCACGCTTCTTTCCAGCCGGTTTCTATTACAAAACCTTCATGTGGCCTGCATCTTTCTGGATGACTTACGAGAAATTCATCCGCCATGCAGCAGGGCTGGGCAAGGTTGGCCACAACCACAATGATCCGGACAGATATGAAAAGCGGCATGCACACTTTGATATCGTTGTCGCCGGTGGCGGGGCAGTAGGTCTGATGGCAGCGTGGCAGGCAGGTATGAGCGGGTGCCGCGTTTTGCTTGCTGAAGCTAGCCCGCGCTGCGGAGGCTGGCTGAACGGTGTGGATGATGTAGAAATTGACGGCCAGCCGGCCCAGGACTGGATGAAAAAGACACTGGCCAGATTGCAGACGATGGAGAATGTGTCAGTACTGACACGCGCCACCCTGTTTGGCTATGGCGATCATAATTATCTGACCCTTGCTCAAACCATAACAGACCATTTGAAAGACAAGCCTGCGCATTTGCCCCGGATGCGGATGTGGAAGGTGCGCGCCCAGCAAGTCATTCTAGCCACAGGGGCAATTGAAAGGCCGTTGGTCTTTTCCGGCAATGACCTACCTGGCGTGATGCTGGCTTCTGCCGCACAGACCTATCTTGGCGAATATGGTGTTCTGCCCGGCAAGCGCGGCATTGTCATGACCAATAATGATGCCACCTGGCACATAGCCTTTGCTTTGCAGGAAGCTGGCTGTCTTGTCAAAGCGATTGTGGATACACGGCCTTCTGCTGCACCTGCATTAAAGCGCCAAGCTGAAAGCCTTGGCATAGAGGTTTTGTCCGGCCATGGGATTACAGCAGCGCACGGCCATCTAAAAGTGGCCCGTGTTGAGGTTAGCCCGTTAACGGCTGACGGCACAGATATCACAGGTGANGCTTTGCATATCGACTGCGACTGCATCTTGATGTCAGGCGGCCTGAGCCCAGTTGTGCATCTNCANTCACAAGCCCGCGGCAAGCTGACCTGGGATGAGAAAACTTNATGTTTNCGCCCATCATCTGNNCATGAGGCTGAACAGTCGGCTGGGGCCTGTAATGGAAGNTTTGACCTACAAAGAGGNCTNAAAGAGGCGNTCANAGCANCNNGGAAAGCAGCTAAAGCTGTTGGNATGGCGNTTCAGANCGTTGATGTGCCGGTGGTTGATGCACCNCGGATTAANAGATCTCCTATGGCGNTCTGGTNGCTNCCAAATGGCNNGGGTGAAGGCGAAGGCAAAAAGGCGTTTGTTGATTTTCAGAATGATGTAACNGCCTCTGATATCAAGCTAGCTGTGCGGGAAGGGTATCATTCNGTTGAACATGTCAAACGCTATACCACAACCGGCATGGCAACAGATCAGGGTAAGACGTCTAACATTAACGCCCTTGCCATTCTGGCAGATCAGTTAGGTGAAGCGATCCCTGAAGTCGGCACAACCACGTTCCGCATGCCCTACACACCCNCATCCATNGGCATGATCGCCGGCCGCTCTATTGGCAGCCTGTTCGATCCGGTGCGCACAACACAGATGGACAGTCTACACAGGCAGGCAGGAGCAANGTTTGAACATGTCGGCCAGTGGATGCGAGCCTGGTATTACCCNAAANAGGGCGAGGATATGGAACAGGCAGTCANCCGTGAAGTTNTNGCCGCCCGNAAAGCTGCCGGCCTGTTGGATGCATCANCCTTGGGCAAAATTGATATTAANGGNCCTGACGCTGCAGAATTCCTGAATAGGATTTATACCAATGGCTGGCTAAAGTTGANNGTAGGTAGATGCCGCTATGGGCTGATGTGCAANGATGACGGNATGGTGATGGATGACGGGGTCACAACACGGCTGGCNGAAGATCATTTCCATATGACCACNACAACAGGCGGGGCAGNGGGAGTNCTGNACTGGCTGGAAGAATGGCTGCAAACCGAATGGCCNGAGCTGCNGGTCTATCTCACCTCGGTGACCGAGCAATGGGCTGTGGNCACCTTATCCGGCCCTGCCGCAAAGGACATACTCACCGCANCAGGCGTCGATATTGATTTANCTAATGACGCCTTTCCGTTTATGTCGATGAAAAAAGGGCATGTCAGNGGTCTGCCTGCACGNCTNTTCCGCATTTCCTTTACCGGCGAGCTGTCTTANGAGATNAATGTACCTGCNCGNTATGGNGCAGCCCTCTGGTCAACATTAATGAAGGCAGGCNCACCTTTCGGNCTGACCCCNTATGGGACNGAAGCTATGCATGTGCTGCGGGCAGANAANGGCTTTATTATCGTTGGTCAGGAAACAGATGGAACNGTNACACCGCNTGATTTAGGCATGGACTGGATTGTGTCNAAAACAAAGACTGATTTCATTGGCAAGCGCGCACTTGAGCGGGNCTCAATGGCTGACCCGCAGCGAAAACAGCTGGTTGGCCTGCTGACAGACGACCCAAATAAAGTCATACCGGAAGGCGCGCATGCAGTTTTAGANCCTGACCANCCTGCACCTATGGCGATGCTGGGACATGTAACTTCATCTTATTTTAGCCCTAATCTTGGCCNTTCCATTGCGATGGGCTTGCTNAAAGGCGGGCATGAACTGATGGGCCAGACCGTNTACATTCCGATGCTTNACGGGCAGCCGCCGATTAAAGCNCGGNTAANAGATACTAGCTTTTATGATGCGAAAGGAGACCGGTTAAATGGCGCAAGCTAAATCCGNTGCGCAGCAACGCCAGTCTGCNACNCTGCCCAGACAGATGCCAAACCCTGAGGGTCGGCAAGANGATTGCCTGCAGATAAACTATCANCCGCAGGGGCTAATGAATCTGCGCNACAGNGGAGATGTANGCAAAATCATGNNTCGGCATTTCGGCACAGCCTTNCCACAGGAGGCAAATAGATTTTNGGTGAGCGGGGACAGACGCGCGCTCTGGCTGGGGCCAGATGAAAGCCTTCTGATGTGTGCAGATAAGGATGCAGCAGAACTGCACCGCACCCTCAGCACACAGCTTACAGACCAGCATTTTCAGCTGACCCTTCTTTCAGACGCGCTGGCTGTATATGAGCTAAACGGCCCTTATGTGCGAGAAATTCTAGCCAAGGGCTGCGCGCTTGACCTGCATGTTTCTGTCTTCCGGCCTGGCCAGTGTGCCCAGTCCAGTCTGGAGAGGGCATCAGTGACGCTAATGTGCGAGGCAGAAAACAGCTTTCGCTTAATCTGCCGGACCAGCTTTGCTGATTATGTGGAAACCTGGCTGAAAGACGCTGCTATCGAATATGGCTATTCGGTGAGGAACAGGCTGGAGTAAAGCCTTTGCATTTTTCTTTTGTTATTAATATTCGCTGTCGGGTAGGGCAGATTTGCGCTGAGCGATGTAGGCCATTAGCGCTTCATCTATCGCCGGATCTAGTGCCGGGGCTTCATAGGCAGCCAGCATATCAGTCGCCTTTTTACGCGCTCTTGCTTCTGCTTCAGTACGTCCATCACTGTCCCATTGTTCGAACGTCGTGTTATCCGCCATGGATGATCGCCAAAACGCTGTTTCAAAATTAGCCTGTGTGTGGCCAGCGCCAAGGAAATGCTGGCCTGGCCCCGCTTCACGCAAAGCATCCAGTGCGAGGCCATTTGCTGATACATCAATCTCGTCAACCATGCTGTCCATCATGGTGAGTTGGTCAGCATCAAGAATAAGCTTGGCATAGTCAGCAACCAGTCCGCCTTCCAACCAGCCTGCAGAGTGCAAAGCAAAATTCACCCCCCCTAGAACCGTCGGCAATAATGTATGGGCTGATTCATAGGCTGCCTGCGCATCTGTTGTTTTTGCTCCTGTCAGAGACCCACCTGACCTGAATGGCACACCAAGCCGCCGCGCAAGTTTTGAGCAGCCATACAAAACCTTGGCTGGTTCAGGTGTGCCAAAGGTTGGCGCCCCTGTCTGCATGGAAATGGAACTGGCAAAACTGCCAAAAATAACCGGCGAACCCGGTTTCAAAGCCTGGGCGAAGGCAATCCCGCTCATCGCTTCCGCCAATATCTGTGTAAGGGTGCCGGCAACAGAAACAGGTGACATTGCGCCTGCTAGAATGAAGGGCGAGATAATCGTGCCCTGCCCGGCTCGCGCATAGACTTTTAGCGCTCCTAGCATGGTATCATCCCATGTCATTGGCGAGTTTGCATTGATCAAAGAAACCATGACACATTTTTGGCCAACAACGTCTTCACCAAAGACAATCTTCGCCAGATTCAGAGTATCCTCTGCACGATCGGGCGCGGTCACTGAGCCCATAAAAGGCTTATCCGTATAACGCAGATGCGCATAGACCATATCCAAATGCCGCTTGGTCACAGGGAGATCAACAGGCTCGCAAACGGTTCCGCCCGAATGATGAAGCCCAGGCAGCATATAGACCAGCTTCACAAAATTGTTGAAATCCTCAATCTCTGCATAGCGGCGTTCACCATTCAGATCGCGAACAAAAGGCGGACCATAAACAGGCGCAAATACGGTGTTCTTTCCACCAATTTCAACATTTCTAGCTGGGTTTCGGGCATACTGGGTGAAGGATGACGGCGCTGTTTTACACAAAGAACGGGCCAACCCGCGCGGGAAATGTACCCGCTCGCCTTTAATGTCACAGCCCTTATCTTTCAAAATAGCCAGCGCTTCTGGATCATCACGGAAATCAATCCCAATTTCTTCCAAAACGGTCTCGGCGTTTTCTTCGATCAACTGGCAGGCCTCTTCACTTAGGATATCAATAGGATCTACTTTTCTGACCAAATATGGCGCGCTTACAGCCTGAGCTGCTCCTCTGGCCTCACGGCGTGCACCGCGCGCACCGCCACGGCGGCTTTTCCGTTCTGGCTGCTTATCATCCATCACTTATTTTCCTTTTGCATCGTCATAAATGTTTCTGCAGGTCAGACCCGCAGACGTTCATTTGCTGGGTCAAACGGGCTTTCTTCAACAATTTCAGCTGCAAACAGGTCGCCCAGAATATCAATTTCAAGCGACGTGCCGATATCTGTGCAGTCAGGGGCTACCATCGCAAGCGCAAGTGATTTTCCGATCCTGAACCCATAGCCACCAGACGTTGCCCGGCCAATCAATTTACCCTCTTTGTAAATTGGATTTCCGCCGATAACATCTCTGTCTATTGTGTCTTTAATTTCAAGTGTAACAAAGCTGTTTGCAAACCCCTTTTCCTGCCAGGCCAACAGACCTGAACGGCCGATAAAGTCTGGCTTTTGCAACTGCACAAACCGATCAAGTCCGGATTCAAGCGCTGCATATTCAATGCTCATTTCTGTGCCAACCATACGGTATGATTTTTCCAACCGCATCGCATCCATNGCACGGATCCCGAAAGGTTTCAGGCCAAACTCTGCCCCAGCTGTCATCAGCGCATCAAAAATATGATTCTGATATTCAATCGGGTGGTGAAGTTCCCAGCCCAGTTCACCTACAAAATTGACGCGGGCAGCCACAGATGGAGCCAAGTTGACATCAATCTGTTTGGCAGATAGCCAAGGAAACGAAGCAGAGGATAAATCCGTCCGGGTCAGTTTCTGCAACACATCTCGCGTCTTTGGCCCGGCCAGAACCAACACTCCTACCGCATTGGTAACATCTGTAAATGTGACTGACCGGTCATCAGGCATATGTTTCTTCAGCCAGTCATGATCAAGCCGCTGGGTTGCCCCTGCAGAAACCAGATAAAAGCTGTCTTCTAATTCACGCATAATGGTAAATTCTGAATGTACGCCGCCGCGCGGGGCCAGTGCATGGGCAAGAACCACACGCCCTAATTTTTTTGGCAGTTTATTAGCGATAAGCTGATCGAGAAACGCTTCAGCCCCCGGACCGCTTATCCGGCATTTCGCAAAGGCTGACATGTCCAACAGGCCACAATTCTGACTGACGTTCTTGACTTCTGCGCCAACATGTTCAAACCAGTCTGACCGACGGAATGACCAGTGATCTTTTGCTTCCACGCCTTCAGGAGCAAACCAGTTTGCCCTCTCCCAGCCAAATTTCTGACCGAACACCGCGCCCATAGCCTTCAGACGATCATAACAGGGGGCAGAGCGCAATGGACGGGCCGCCTCACGTTCCTCATCAGGATAATGAACGGTGAAAACATTAGCATAGGCCTCTTCATTCTTTTCTTTCAAAAAGCTCTTCGTCGCATATGAACCATAGCGGCGGGGATCAACCCCCATCATATCAATTGTCGGCTCGCCATCCACAATCCATTCAGCAAGCTGCCAGCCCGCGCCACCAGCAGCTGTAATGCCAAAACTATGCCCTTCATTCAGCCAGAAATTTGGTAAATCCCAAGCAGGCCCGATAATTGGACTGCCGTCTGGTGTATAGGCAATCGCGCCATTATANACCTTCTTCACCCCAACCTCAGCAAATGCCGGNACACGGGCAATCGCTGATTCAATATGCGGCATCAGCCGTTCCAGNTCTTCCTGAAATAATTCATATTCTGAATCATCANCCGGCCCGTCAAAATAACAGACAGGAGCNCCCACCTCATAAGGTCCAAGGATGAGACCACCATTTTCCTCACGCATATACCAGGAACCGTCAGATTCGCGCAGAACACCCATCTCTGGCAGGCCTTTGGCCTGGCGCTCCTGAATAGCAGGATGTGGTTCAGTGACAATATATTGATGTTCAACAGGGATCACCGGAATATCCAGACCAACCATCTCACCTGTGCGCCGCGCAAAATTTCCTGTAGCAGACACCACATGNTCACATATGANCTCACCCTTATCAGTNGTGACTTTCCATTCACCAGATGTGGTGCGCGTGATCGCCGNNACATTTGTGTTGCGGTAAATCTGACCCCCAATATCACGTGCGCCTTTGGCCAGCGCCTGGGTTAGGTCAGCTGGCTGAATATATCCATCCATAGGGTGGCGAATTGCCCCGATTAGATTATCTTTTACCGCTAGTGGCCATATATCAACGACCTCATCAGGTGTCAGAATATCAACCTGAACGCCAATGGTTTGAGCCACGCCAGCATATTGTTTATATTCATCCATCCTGTCTTGTGTTGTGGCCAGACGGATGTTAGAGACACGTGACAAGCCAGCATATTGCCCTGTTTCTTCTTCAAGGCGACCATAGAGATCAACTGAATATTTATGAATCTGACCAACNGAATAAGACATGTTGAACAAAGGCAGCAGNCCNGCAGCATGCCATGTCGACCCGCTTGTCAGCTCTTTACGTTCAATCAGCACGCAGTCTGTCCAGCCTTTTTTGACCANATGATACAAGGTGCTGACACCCACAACGCCGCCACCAATAACAACAACCCTTGCATTATTTTTCATCTTTTGACCCTTTTTGGCGGACTAAGCCGCTTTTTCNGCCTTTGGTANGNANNTAGGATAGCAGCATGAAACAGTAAAAACNGCTCACATCCGACTTNTTTTTCTCACAACAAGGCTGTGAGCGTAGTCTCTATGCTANCGAAACAGTTACACANNCCTGTCGGATAATTTGTTGGCAGGAAATTTAAGGGTACAGCCTTTGTGATGCCCAATTACCGTCTGTATCTTTTGTATATCTAAAACGATCATGCAGCCGGAAATCCCCGTCTGCCCAGAATTCGATTTCTGCCGGCCGGATCAGAAACCCGCCCCAATGAGTAGGACGCGGCACTTCATCAGGGTAGGTTTCCTCTATTTTTCTAACAGCTGCTGTCAGTTCNCCACGGTTCTGCAAGGGTTTTGATTGTTGNGAGGCCCATGCTCCAATGCGGCTGCCGCGNGAGCGTGTCTGGAAATAGGCATCACTTTGGGAATCAGGCACCTGCTCAACAGAACCTGTCACGCGGATTTGCCGGCGCAGTGATTTCCAGTGAACGACAAAAGCTGCCCTTCCTGTCGCCATTAGTTCTCCAGATTTTCGGCTAGTGTAATTGGTATAAAANACAAACCCCTCTGGNAGGGTTTCTTTGAGCAGAACCATNCGAACAGATGGCATGCCATCTGNATCAACACTGGCCAGCGCAATCGCATCCGGGTCATTAATTTCACTTTGCTGNGCCTCTGCAAACCATTGATTAAATANCAGAAAGGGATCTGTNTTTAGCTCATCAGCACCAAGAACTGTCATTATGTGTCATCCATTGTTGTGAAGGCAGTTCAGGGCATGCAGCCCCACAGTTTCAACCTAGCCATAAAATTGCCAAAATCAATCTCTACACATGATATAACGTTGAAAATTTGCGAGTGATTTTCTTCAAGTTTTGAGCGTCAGTGATGTAATGATTTATATGTTCAGAAAGGACGTGTTTGAGATGAAAAACCAGCTTACCGCCGCAGCCCTGATAAGTTTTGCAGCACTTTGCTTGCTGAACGGTCCTGTTGTTGCTGAAACACGCTATGAATATGTTATTGGCACCGTCACAGATGTCGAAACCCTGACTAACAGTTTCACCCGGAAGACGCCACGTAATGAGCGTATCTGCCAGATAGAGGACGTTCCCATCTATGGCGAGAGTCAGGGCAGCTCAGAGCTAGGATCAATGATCATAGGCGGGCTGATTGGCTCTGCTGTGGGCAATAAATTATCTGACAACAATGGTGTGGGCAGTGCAGGAGCTGTTGCAGGTGCCTTGCTGGGGCGTGAACGAGCAAAACAAACCGCTAAAGCCGGGGATATTGTCGGCTACCGCCAGCAGGAAGTCTGTAAGATAAACCGCATCGTTCAGGAAGAAGTAATTGAAAAGATCGTCGGCTATCGCATTAAAGTCGAGGCAGACGGAAGGATTTTGTCACTGAATGCCAGTAAGCTCTTGACTGTAGGTGATCGAGTTGAAGTGAATAAGAAGGTCAGCTACGCGCTGAACTGATCCTAATTTCTAATTGCTGAAACAAGGCTGTAAAACAGACACATGCAATTCCTGCACGGTCCGCATAAGGCCGATGCTACTGGATTTTTCGCCTGCTTTTTGCTAAAAATTAAAATTATTTGCCAATTGAGGTTAGATGAAATGTCAGACCCATTGGAATGATACTATTTTTCACAATGTATGATGCTTCTCCAGCATGCTGCAAATCAGAGGACAGATATGACCGTTTCTTCCATACCGCCATCAGGATCATCGCACTCAGATACAGCGAAGACAGGGCTAATGCAGGGTAAAAAGGGTCTGGTTATGGGTGTTGCCAATGACCGCTCCATCGGATGGGGGATTGCCGCTGCCGCTGCCGGACAAGGGGCAGAGCTGGCCTTTACCTATCAGGGTGATGCTCTGAAAAAACGCGTCAACCCTCTTGCGGAATCGATCGGCAGCGACATAGTGCTGCCCTGTGATGTAACAGATGAAGTATCTGTTGACCTGGTCTTCAACACCCTCAAAGAAAAATGGGGCAAGCTCGATTTTCTTGTGCATGCGATTGCCTATTCTGACAAGGAAGAGCTTAAAGGCGGCTATATTGATACCACCCGGAAAAACTTTCAAAAAACCATGGAAATTTCGGTCTATTCGTTTACTGCGCTTGCCAGACGGGCAGCTGAGATGATGCCAGATGGTGGATCGCTATTAACTATGACCTACTATGGAGCTGAACGTGTGATGCCGCATTATAACGTGATGGGTGTGGCAAAAGCCGCGTTGGAAGCTTCTGTGAGGTATCTGGCGGTTGACTTAGGCGGACAGAATATCCGCGTGAACGGGCTATCTGCAGGGCCTATGAAAACATTGGCAGCATCCGGCATCGGCGATTTCAGGTATATCCTCAAATGGAATGAATATAATTCACCTCTTAAGCGGAATGTAACGCTGGAAGATATTGGAGGTGCTGGTCTATATCTACTGTCTGATTTATCGTCAGGCGTATCAGGCGAGACACATCATGTAGATTGCGGCTATCATGTTGTCGGCATGAAGGCTGTTGACGCACCGGATATCTCGGTCGTCTGATCCAATGGGCGACAACAGTTTTGGCACATTATTTTCCTTCACCAGTTTTGGCGAGAGTCACGGCCCAGCAATTGGTTGTGTGGTTGATGGTGTGCCCCCGCGATTAAACCTGAGCGAAGCAGATATTCAGCCTTATCTGGACAGGCGCAAACCAGGTCAGAGCCGGTTTGTCACCCAGCGCCGGGAAACAGATCAGGTAAAGATACTGTCAGGCACGTTTGAGGGCAAGACGACAGGCACACCCGTTATGCTGCTGATCGAAAATACAGATCAACGCTCAAAGGATTATAGTGCAATTTCTGAAAGTTATCGGCCTGGACATGCAGATTATACATATGATCAAAAATATGGTCACCGTGATTACCGTGGCGGCGGTAGGTCTTCAGCTAGGGAAACGGCGGTCAGGGTTGCTGCTGGAGGAATTGCTGATCTAGCATTGAGGCAGATTTTAGGGGATAAGTTCAGCATCCAGGGTTCTGTTGTGCAAATTGGACCACATGAGATTGATCGTGATAATTTCAATGCTGAACAGATAGATAAAAACCCGTTTTTCTGTGCTGATGCGGATGCTGTGCAAAACTGGGAAACTTATCTTGATGATGTGCGCAAGGCCGGATCTTCTGCAGGCGCTGTGCTGGAAATTGTTGCTCAAGGGATTCCCACGGGTCTGGGCCAGCCCCTTTATGGCAAGTTGGATGCTGAACTGGCCGCAGCAATGATGTCAATTAACGCTGCTAAAGGAGTAGAGNTTGGCGGTGGTTTTGCTTTGTCCGCAATTGATGGCGCGGATGCAGGAGATGAGATGCGGCTTGATGACACTGGACGCCCAGTTTTTCTTTCTAATTATAATGGTGGCGTCTTGGGCGGCATTTCATCTGGTCAGGACATTGTCGTACGTGTAGCTATCAAACCAACTTCGTCTATCTTAACACCACGCCGTTCACTTAACCGTGCAGGTGAAGAAGTATATGTAGTAACCAAAGGCAGGCATGACCCTTGTGTGGGCATTCGCGGTGTACCTGTCGCTGAAGCCATGATGGCTGTTGTGTTGCTGGACCAGGTCATGCGCCATCAAGCTCAGACCTCTGTTATTCCTGAACAGTTCTAATCTCCAGGCTTTTGAGCTGCAATAAAATATTCGTTATTTCCATCAGAGCCGGTCATTGGCGAAGCAATCACAGAGCTGACCTGCCAGCCCATTTGACCTTGAAGAAATGAGCGGACCAATTTGATTGCTCGAGTACGGTCTTCTTTTGTCTTTACTACTCCACCTTTGCCAATTGCGGCCCGCCCAACCTCAAACTGCGGCTTGATCAAGCTGACTAGCCATCCACCTGGCCTTACAAGCGATAGTGCCGGGCCGAGAGCCTTGGTTAAGGAAATGAAAGAGACATCACACGTAACAAAATCAAGTGGCTGTGTGATCAATTTGTCATTAAGGTCCTTTGCATTTATCTTTTCCAGATTCCCTACCCGTTTGTCTGCTGCAAGATGCGCAGCAAGTTGGCCATGTCCCACATCAACCGCATAGACAAAGGTCGCCCCATATGACAACAAAACATCTGTAAATCCGCCTGTACTGGCGC